>JAKBAP010000444.1 GCA_021808995.1 Planctomycetota bacterium
ACACCGTTCGACCATGTCGGTGAAGGCGTCGCCCAGGTGCATGACCTTCGAGACGATGAACCGGTCGAGCCCGGGCAGGCCCAGTTTGCGGCCGATCATGCGGTCGGTGAGGTTCGGGATCTCGTCGGAGACCACGATGGGAGCGCCTGGCCGGGCGACCCGCGCCATTTCGCGTAGGGCCCCCTCGGGGTCGCTGAAATAGTTGAACGCGCCGATCGAGAGGACGGCATCGAAGCGTTGATCATCGAAGGGGAGATGCTCGGCCTCGCACTGGCCCAGCCAGACGTCGCGGCCAGCCGCGCGGCGGCGGCATTGTTCGAGCTGGGATCGAGAGATGTCGACCCCGGCGATCTTCCAATCGGCGGGAAGCCATTCGAGATAGGCGCCGTCGCCGATCGCGACATCGAGCAATTCCAGTCCGGGCGCGGTCGGCAGATGACGCAGGACCTTGCTCCGGGCTCGTTTCTCGCCGCCGTTGCAGAACCAGGTGACGTATTCCCAGAACCGGAACTTGGGCCAGAGCGGGCTATCATAAAAGCTCTGGGCGATCTGATTGTTACTGGCGGTTTGATCCATGAGGATCAGGATGTCGTCCTCGATGGGAACCGTCCCGCCGCAGCGGTCGCAGGCAAGGGCTGACTGGTCCCCCTTGGGGACGAGGGGCGATTGGCAGTTCAGGCATCGCCAGACGTCCCACTGGGCGAATCGCCCGGCGGCGGGATGGACGGAGGTGGTCGACATGGGCGAATCTCCTCTGGGGTCTAGATCAGTCGGTGCGTCGGTCAAGATAGCAATAGCCGAGACCATGCCAGATGCGTTTTCGGACGGCTCCGGGCCAGACCTTCGCGAACAGGGCCGGCAGGTCGAGCTCGAGCGTGAGCACCATCTCGACAAACGCCGCGTCGAGGCCGAGCAACCCGAGCCACCAGGCGTCAAATGCCGGCCGGCCGATCAGGTGCCCAAGGCCACACCGGTGCAAGTCGGGCAATTCGTCGGCGACGATCACGGGGGACCCGGGTTTCACGACCCGTTTCATTTCACGAAGGGCGGCCTCGTGATCGCGAAAATGGTTGAAGCCTCCGATGGTATAGCAGGCATCGAAGCCGCCATCGGCGTAGGGAAGGCGCTCGGCCTCGGCCCAGGCGAGGCGGCGCGACTGATTGGGATGCTTGCGCAGGCATTCATCCAGACGGGCGCGGGCCAGGTCGACACCGTGGACCACGAACCGGGGACCGAGGACGCGGAGGTTTTCGCCATCGCCGATGCCGACCTCAAGGACGTGAACGGGATCGTCGCCGGGGAGCGCGAGATGACGCAGGATTTCGCGCCTGGCCTTCCCCACGCCCCCCTGAAGGGTGAGAAACGCCTGTTCCCAGGGGCGAAAGCGGGTCCAACCGGGTCCGTTGTAGAACGCGGCGACGATGGCGTTTCGCCCCTCGAGCGGGCCGATCGCCTCCATGACGCCGTCGACGATCCTCACGACCGCGCCACAGCCTGGGCAGATCGAGCGGCCGGCGAGCGGTCGATCGCAGGCGAGACAGCGCGCGAGGTCGGGGGTCGTGGTCGCGAGGGTGGTTTCGAGGCCGATCATCGCCGGCTCCTAGAAATCGACGTGGAGCGCCCGCGGCCCCACGTACCGCATGAGGCGATCAAAGGCGAAATCGGGCATGTATTTCAGGATCGCGAGGCCGATCTTCATGTCGAAGGGGAAGACGCAATTGCGGGGTCTGCGCTCGACGGCGCGGACCAGGTGGCGAGCGGCGGTCTCGGGCTCGATCATCTTGACCGGGCGCTGATAGGGGATATGATCGCACATGCGAGTGCGCACGAATCCTGGGCAGACGGTCGTGATGGTGACGCCTCGTTTCGCGAGCCCGGGCCGCAGGGCCTCGAGATAGGCGATCAGGGCGGCCTTCGAGGCTGAGTACGAGATCATCCAGGGAAACCCGCGATATCCGGCCATGCTGGCGATCCCGATCAGGTGGCCGCGACCGCGGGCGATCATGCCGGGGAGGACGGCCTCGATCGAAAGGGCGACGCCGACGACGTTGACCTCGAGGGTTTGGCGGAGGACGCTGGTTTCGAGGCGGGGGGCGATGGTCAGCGAGCCGACGCCGGCGCAGGCGAGTAGGACCTCGATGGGTCCGAGCGCCGTCTCGATGTCGGCGACGGCGGTGGCTAAGGCTGGGGCGTCGGAGACGTCGAGGACGGCGGTCGCGACCTTGGCTCCCGATTCGCGCAGCGAGGTCGCGAGCTCCTGGAGCGGGCCCGCGTCGCGGTCGACGAGCCCCAGGGGATATCCCTTGCGAGCCAGCGCGATGGCCGTCGCGCGGCCGATTCCATGGGCGGCCCCGGTGAGTAACACGGTCGAGTTCATTCTGTTCCCCTAACGCTGGCCAGTACGCGCCCGGCGCGCTGCTCCATCAGAAATTCGTCCACCAGGGCCACGAACGCCGCCGCGTTTTCCTCGGGCGCGCGATGCTTGGCCCCTGGCACCCGCCGCTGAACGCAGCGCGGGAGGTGCTCGGTCAAATAATCGGCCGTGGCCAGGAACGGCGAAAACTCGCCGAAAAGCGCCAGCACCGGCTGCTCGATCTCGCCAATTCGCTCGGCTGTCAGGCCGGACTCGGCCTTGGCGTCGTCGCCGCAGGTCGTCCTGGCGAGCTTGATCAGCCGGTTGAAGCCCGGCAGACCGACCGCCTGGCGAAATCGCAACAAGCGCTCGCCATCCAGATGGTTGACCTGCCCAAAAAACCTGGTCAGATCATACCAATGTTCGCCCGAAAGCTCGACACCGGCGTCGGCGGCCTCCTGGCGAAAGTTTTCCCAGTGTCCCCAGCGATTGAGGTCCTCGAGATGCCGCAGCGCGGCGAAGCTCGGGTCGGAAAGCACCAGCGCTGTCACTCGCTCGGGCGCGATCAGGGCCGCGTGCATCGCGACCACGCCGCCAAAGCTATGCCCGACCAGCGTGGCCCTTTCGATTCCCAGCGCGTCCATGATCGCCAGCGCGTCGGCGGCCTGGTCGGCGGAGGTATAGTTGCTCGGGGGCGTGTCGCTATAGCCGTGCCCGCGCAGGTCGTAGGCGGTCGCGCGGTGAGCGCGGCCAATCACCCCCATCGCCTGGCAGAGAAACCAGATCGAAAGGTCGCCGGTCAGCCCGTGGATCAAGACCACGTCGGGGCCGGCGCCTGCTTGCTGATAATGAAAGCTCAGATTGTTGGCCGCGATCCTGGGCATGACGCGCTCGTGATTTAGACAGTGTTCAAATGATGTTCAATAAAATCAACGAGCTCGCCGATCGCGAGATCGCGGTCGGCCCTCCCGCCGATTTCGGCCATGAGCAGGTTAAAGGGAAGCGGGCGTTGATAGTGATCCTGGACGGCCTCGCCCAGGACGACGGCGTCGATCGAGGCCAGGCCCAGGTCGGCGAAAAAGCGGGTCTCGCGCTCGAGGTCGGCCGCGGAGACGACGCCCAGTCGGTTTTCAAGCACCGAGGCGACGTCCTTGAGAATCTGGGATTTCGTGGGCGATCCGGTCATGAACTGGTCCTTTCACCGAGTGTCCAGGCCCATGCGTAGGGACCGCGCCGGGCCGTGGTGACGCGAAGAGTCTCGCCAGTGGCGACGAGCGCGACGCCGATCGCGCCGGTGTTGAAATCGATCCGTGTGACGATCGCCTGCCTGGGGCCCAGGGGGCGACCGGTCGATTTGATGGCGGCTTCCTTGGCGCACCAGAGGCGGGTTTGCCAGTCGGCGCGTTCCTGGGTGGGCGCGCGGTCCAGGAGCAGGAGCTCGCTGGAGTCGAACGCGGTGGATTCAAAGCTCCGGTCGCGAAGCGTGACGCGCTCGATGTCGATTCCTGGTCGGGAGTCTGGATCGAGGGCGGCCAGGGCTACCGCGACCCCCTCACAGTGCGCGATCGAGATGGCGGGCGCGGGCGCGGTGGTCTGGTCGACGCGCGAGACCATCGGCCGGCCCTCGTGGTCGGCGTGGATGTCGAATCCCTGCGACAAGAGTATCTCTTGCTGGGGACCCGGTACCGCTCCGACCGTCGCCAGTTCATGAGGAGGGCGGGCCTGGCCGCCGCCGCGCTCGGGACCACTTCGATCCTCGGTTCGGCCGCGGCCTGCGGGACCGGCGGCTCTGGCAGGACATGCCCGCGCAGGTGCGGCAGGGCTTCAAGGCCCCGCTGCCGCAGGCGCCGTCGCCGAGGCTGTGCTTTCCCGCTATACGCAGGTCAGCAGTGTACGCGTCACCGTGCGCAAACCCCATGCGCCGATCGCCGCCACCTTCGACGACGTCGGTGTCATCATC
>JAKBAP010000445.1 GCA_021808995.1 Planctomycetota bacterium
CTCCGCGCCGAGCTGATCGGGAAGGGTGCGCGTACTCACGGTCGCGTCTTTCAAAAGCACGTATCCATTGAGGATCGTGGCCAGGATGTAGGGCTCACCCGGCCGGGCCGGCGGATGAATCGCGCGGATCGCGGGGTACACACCCACGGCGTCCGGGCGACCCCAGCGATAACCAAGATCAAGCCGCGCGACCGGCCTCCACGTCTTGAGAGCCTGGTCGACCAGGAAGACATCGTCGTACGAAAAGACGCGAACCGCCATCTTTTCCTCAAGGAGATGCGTGAACGGCCTCCGAGGTTGGCCACGAGGAGGATCGTTCGCGGGGTCTCCCGCCGATTGGAACTGGAACAGGGGCTGGGGCTTGGGGGCGTCGATACGGGTGACATAGCCGTTGTTGAACCCCATGTGCATCGTGCCGCCGTAGGCCCAGATCTGGCCGTCGTGGAGCTCGATGAACCCATAAACCCCGCTCCAGAAGGCCTTCTCATGAGGATCGCGGGACGGCGGCGGCTGAAGCACCGAGATCGTTCCCCGCGCGAGATCCACACGGTGGATCCGCCCGCCCCACTCGCCCTGGTCGATCCCGAGCCAGAATCGCCCCGCGCGATCGAGCAGAAACGCGCTCGCCTCTCGTTCAAGAGCGAACGTCTTTCCCGACGCGAGGTCGTTCACCACCGAAACCGTGAAGTTATCGTGCCTGCCGGCCTGCTCGATCCTCTTCGTGGACCGGGTCACGACGATCAGCCCCGCGGGTCGATCGCCAACCGCCCCGCCCCATCCGATCCAGCGCGGAGGGGCGGACAGTTTCACGGACTCGGCGAGATCGAGTGTCACCGGATCGACGCGGCAAATCCGGCCGTCGGCAAGCCCCGCCAGGATCACGCCTCCCTCGCCACGGCCCAGGCAGGTGACCTGGCCGAGGTCGGTTCGCTCTCGCGACAACCGGACGGCGGGGAGCTCAAACCTCAGGAGCGCCCCGGCGGTCGTCAGCGCGACCAGACCCTCGCCCACGCGGACGCTGTCCGCGAGGGAGTTGCGGTCGAAGAGAATCGAGTACTCCAGCCGACGACCGTTTTCCAGCCGGGCCTCGCGCCTGGGCGGCTCTCGCCCCTCCTCGCCCGCGAGTGCTTGCCCCTCCCAGAGCACCAGCGAGAGAAGGATGAAGAGACGACTTCCGACAACGCATCGACCATGTCCCGGCATTGGCTCCCCCCATCATCGATGAACCGTCACCCCTCCAAGAGATGCCCTGACGGCACATCTGTCGGCGAGTCGAATTCGGCGTCCCAGCCGGCTCTGATCCGGCTCAGCGTTTCCTTTGGATCGCGGCCAGCGCCTTCCTCGTGCGCGTCGGCGACGTGTCTCGCCAGGTCGGTCAGAAGGATTCCCCAAACCGCTGGGTCTTCCGATAGAAGGGGATTCATGGAAACGTGCAGGTCGCCATCGACAATCCAGACTCGCACAATCTCGAACGCCTTCGAGCCGCGATGCGCGGCCGGCGGTATTGACAACTGATCGATTTTGTCCATTGCGGACCTCGAATGGGACACCGCGAATTCCCTCCCGCGGAATGGATCATCCCGGCAACTTCGTACTCGGTGCTATTCTTCGTTTCGGCCCTGTTGACTCCATGCCCCGCGGTTCGCGAATGGTCGGGATCCGGTCAGGGTCGCTCGTGGAGCTCGCGGATCCAGATATTACGGAACCGGACAGGGTTGCCGTGATCTTGCAGGACGAGTGGCCCCTTGGGGCCGTGGGCCTGATACTTGGCGAGCGCGCGGTAGGCCATCGGGGCCAGGATCGGGGTGTGATTCTGGACCAGGACGCCGTTCAAGAGCACCGTGACATGCGCCCGCGCCGCGACCGAGCCGTCGTCCTTGAATCGCGGGGCTGTGAACATGATATCATAGGTTTGCCACTGGCCGGGTTCGCGGCTCGCGTTCACGAGCGGGGGAAACTGGCCATAGACCGCCCCGACGTGGCCGTCGGCGTAGGTGGGGTTGTCATGGTTGTCGAGAACCTGGATTTCGTAGCGGCCGAAGAACAGCACGCCGCTGTTGCCGCGGCCCTGGTCGTCGCCGCGGGGCGGGGTGGGCTCGGCGAATTCGAGGTGGAGCTGGCAGTCGCCGAATTCTTGCCGGGTGCGGATCACGCCGCCGCCGGCCCGGATCACGATCGCGCCCTCCTTCACGTCCCAGCGGGCCGACCCGCCCCGGTCGTCGCTCCAGGCCGAGAGATCCTTGCCGTCGAAAAGAACCACCGCGTCGGAAGGCGGCTTGCCGGGCTCGTCCCGCGTGCCGCAAGTGCCTGGGGTCACGACCGGAGGGAGCGGGCGATCGCTGTCGTGGACATGCCACTTGCCCCCAGGGAGCATCGGCGTATCCTTAAAACCATGCTTGGTCTTGGCCGGCTTGTCCTGGCCGATGACAAGGCCGGCCGTCGCCAGAGTGATCGTGATCGCACCCATGAACACCACACGACTCGAGCGCCCTGGCATGTTTCCGCTCCTGATCCCGGTTCTGGTCGGCCCGCGCGCGGTCCGCGCGCGCGGTCCGGAGAGTTTTCATCAATGCTAACGGGCGCGCGAGGCCGATTCCAGCAGCTCGATTTCCTTCGCCGCGTTCCGAGAAAGGAGGCCAGCTTGGTTCCCAGGCGTCGGTGGTTGGCCACGGGGCTTTTCTGGGTGGTCGCGATGCCGGGGCCGGTTGGCCAGGCGTTTCAGGCGCGGACGACGACCGCGGGTCGGGAATTCGCCGTGGTGGCTTATCTGCCCGACTACAGGCTCGATCGGGTCGACCCCCGACGAGCGGTCGGGGTGACGGACCTCGTCTATTTCTCGATCGAGGCCAGAGACAACGGGTCGGTCGACGCGCGGCGGCTCTCGGATCGGGCCTTGAAGATGCTCAAGCGCTTCAAGCACGAAAACGGGACCCGGGTTCACGTCGCCGTCGGCGGGTGGGGACGGTCGGGGGGCTTCGCGCGGCTTTCGCAAGACGCCCGGGCCAGGGGGCGGTTGGTCGCCGATCTCGTCCAGCTTTGTGAGAAACACGGGCTGGACGGCGTGGATCTGGACTGGGAACATCCTCAGAACGACGCCGAGAACGCCGGCTACGCCACCCTGCTCGCCGAACTCAAGTCCGCGTTCACACCCAGGAAGCTCTTGCTCTCGGCCGCGCTCGCCGATTGGCAAGATCCGGGGCCGAAAGCCTACCAGGCCCTGGACCGCATTCATGTGATGGCCTACGACCACGACGGGCCCCGGCACTCGACATTCGATCAGGCCAGGGCCGACGCACTCACCTTCGTCAACCGCGGCGTTCCGCGCTCGAAGCTCTGCCTAGGACTGCCGTTTTACGGTCGGCTCTCGACCAATTCCCAGGTCGAATCGAGCTATGCCGACATCCTCGCCAAGGATCACCCCCAGGCCAGCGCGGACGAGGCTGGGGGATTCTTTTTCAACGGCCCCGACACGATCGCGCGAAAGACCCGCTTCGCGCATGACGAGGGCCTGGGCGGCGTGATGATCTGGGAGCTCGGGCAAGACGCATCGGGTAAGGATTCGCTGCTGGACGCGATCCGGCGGGCGAGCCATCAAACGGTTGTTCCTCCTGAATCCCGTCGCCAGCCTTGACGTGACCCAAAGGTCACGTTACTATTGAGTCACATGACGAGGTTGGCGCTCCGGTGGCGGCGACCGTCGAGGGTGATTCTTGAGGGAAGGGAGCACGACGTTGGGAGATCCGAATCTGGTGCTGGACATTGAGCAGCACATTGAGGTGGGAGCGCCCTTGGCGGCGGCTTTTGAGGGTCTCGTGCGGCAGTTGACCGACCGCTCGATCCTTCCGCTGAAACTGGAGCGGTTTCCGGGGGGCCGGTGGTATCGCGACCTGGGCGAGGGGAGCGGGCATTTGTGGGGTTTGGTCCAGGTGATCAAGCCGCCGACCCTGATCGAGATCCAGGGGCCGCTCTTCATGTCGTACCCGGTCTCCGGGCACGTCCAGTTCCGGCTTTCCGAGGTTCCCGGGGGAACCAAGGTGACGGTTCGCCATCGCGCCTTTGGGCTGATCGAGGACTCCCATCGGGAAGGGGTCGGCAAGGGTTGGGCAGGGATTCTCGGTGGGATTCCGGGTAGCATCGAATGAGCAACCGCGCCGGTGAAGGCCGCCCTCCATCAGTGGGGTCGGGATCGGCCGGGACAAGCCCTGGCGATCTCGATCGGATCTGGAAAGCGCTCGCCGACGAGACGCGGCGGGCGATTCTCGATTATCTTCGAGAGGGTCCGCGGCAAACCGGCGAGATCGT
>JAKBAP010000446.1 GCA_021808995.1 Planctomycetota bacterium
GGGTTCCGCTACACCCTGACGATCCGCGAACGCAGGCCCGATTTCACGGTCGTGCTTGAGGGGGCGAACCCGAAAGTCGGGGCGGGAAGCGCCCGCGAGTTCAAGCTGTCAGCCCGGCGGATCGACGGCTTCCTGGGTCCGATCCGCGTCGATCTGGCGGATCTTCCCCATGGATTCCGGGTCACGACGCCGATCGTCATCGAGCCTGGCCAGATCGAGGCCTTCGGTGTCATCGAGGCCGACGCGGGGGCACCCGCGCCCTCCTCTCTCGCGGCCAATGGGAGCAAGGTCACGGCGACGGCGCGGATCGGTGATCGCGAGGTCTCGCGCCCCGTGAACAACCTGGGGACGATTCAGCTCGCCCCCGCCCCGCGGTTTCACGTCTCGATTGGACCCGCCGAGAGGGGACCACGACCGGTGAAAACCTCGGCCGGTGGTCCCCTGGAGTTCGAGATCGAGCCCGGTCGGACGATCATGCTGTCGGTCAAGATCGACAGGAACGGCTATCAGGGGCAGGTCCCCCTGGGCAAGACCGGGGCCGGTCGCAACCTGCCGTTCGGGGCGATTGTCGACAATCTTGGCCTGAGTGGGCTCTTGGTGCTCGAGAATCAAAACGAGCGCGAGTTCTTTGTCACCGCGGACGCGGGGATGCCGGAGCAAGTTCGCCCGTTTCACCTGACCACGTCGGCCGATGGGGGGCAGTCGAGCCCGCCGGTCCTGCTCCGCGTGAGAAAACCCCGCCCGCGAACCGACCAGGCGATGGCGGTTGAGGGGCGATGAGTCGACTCTCCCGGCGGGATTCGATCCCGGTCAAAACGCATAAGCAAATCCGGTTAAAATGATATGCGATGGCGACGATGGGGTGCAGCCAAGATTGTAGCTGCCGAAGATCGCGACCCGGTCGCTCACCGTCCAGATTCCCCCCAGGCCCATCACGACGGCCTTGGATTGGTCGATCGCCGACGAAGGAAGGAGCGACTGGAACCGCGGTAGAGCGGCGTGGTTATAAAAACCGTGGAAAAAGACGTCGAAATCCTTGACGACCTGGCGCTGAAACGACCATTGGAACGAGACCTGATAGATCGACGCCCCCTGAAGGTCCTGGGTCCCCGTGATTCCCAGGTTGTATTCCAGGCCGACATCGAAGGGGAGCGATTGATCGAAGAGCAGATTGATCGAGGGCTGGGTTCCGGCGTTAAAGGCTGGCGAGCCGAACGTGCTGAGCAAGTAGACCTCGACCCCCATGGCGGGGACGAAGTAGTCGGGGTTTTCTTCCCAGAAGTGATACTTGAAATCGAACGCCAGCGGGCTGACGCCGCTGGTTGAGTGTCCGTGGCTGGTCTGGGCGACGGTGAAGCCGTTGCTGAACAGGCGGAACTCGAGGTTATCGGTGAGGCCATAGCGCACCAGGTATTCCCAATTATAGGAAGCCCCGATGGTTTTGCTGGGGCCGTAAAGTCCAAGAGGGGAATTTTCGATATAGGCGCGCCCCTTGGGAAGTGTATAGGCACCGTTGGGGAAGTTGGCGGTGTCTGGGTCGGGGTCGCGGATATCGATCTTGGCCCTTCGTCTGAGCCGGTCTCGGCGAGCGCGGTCGGGGTCGTCGTCAAGCCGCCAGCGATCCTGGTTGATGAGATTGATCAACCAGGGTGCCAGGAACGGGTCGCGCTGGGACATCGGCACATCGGAGCCGTCGAGGGGGTCTTCGTCGAGCCTGGGCTGGCGTTGATACGGGGTCTCGTCATAGAGCGCCCGGTTTCGCGCGATCGAGCTCAGGCCCCTGGGCCTCCGCGGTTGCAGTTCCTGGCGCGCGGCCGCGTCGTCGGCCGCCACGACCGCGGCGGCCTCGGCCGCCAGCTCGTCGGCCGGCTCAGGTGCCTCGCCAGGAAGCGAGCCATCGGGAATCGGCGGAATCGGCGGGTTATCCGTCGCGGGCGCGGAACCCCCTTGGGCGCGGACGACGGCATGGTCGCGCCTGGCACCTCCATCGCCGTGCTCGCCGTCGGCGGACGCGGTCGTGGCGGGCTCGATCAGGTTCGGATCCAGGGCGTGGTCGTCCCGTCGGTCCAGGCGCGCGCACCCCGAAAGACTCGCCACGACCAGGCCGATCATCCACAACCTGTTCCGAATCATGAACTTTCGTCGATCGACAGGGATTCGCGAAGTGCAAGCTCGCCCGCGATGGCGCGGGCGCGCAGGGGTCCCGTGTGATCGTTATCGTCGACCTGGTCCCTATTTCTTGCGTAATTCCTCCAGATTCGCGAATCCTGAAGACTTTCGCGACCAGACGATCTTGTGGGCCAGAACCGCCACGATCGTGCGTCTGGATGGTAGGATCGCTGTCTCGATTGATTCGGGACGAGGGTTGCCCTGGTCGGGGATTTTGAGTTCAGACGGAGCGCGCGGAGGCGTGATGGGCACGATGAAATCCGTGGATGTCGCGGTGGTTGGCGGTGGAATCGTGGGGCTTGCGACGGCCTATCAGGTCACTCGCCAGGCACCTGGGCGGAAGGTGGTGTTGTTCGAGAAAGAGGCCGGGCTGGCGCGGCACCAGACCGGGCGAAATTCGGGCGTGATCCATTCGGGGATTTATTACAAGCCGGGCTCGCTGAAGGCGACGAACTGCCGAGCGGGGAAGCAGGCGCTCGAGGAGTTTTGCGAGGCCGAGGGGGTTGCGTACGAGGTCTGTGGCAAGGTGATCGTGGCCGTGGACGAGTCCGAACGGCCCGCGCTCGCGCGGATTCACGAGCGAGGGCTGGCGAATGGAGTGGCCTGCACGATGGTCGGTCCCGAGCGGCTGAGGGAGCTCGAGCCCCATGCCGCGGGGGTTGCCGCCCTCCATGTGCCGGGGACGGGCATCGTGGATTATCCCGGCGTCTGCGAGCGGCTTGGCGAGCGAATCCGCGAGCGCGACGGGGAGATCGTGCTGGGCGCTCGAGTCACGGGGCTCGACCACGCGGGGGCCGGGATCACGGTGACGACCACGGCCGGCGATTGGGTCGCGGGGCAGGTCGTCAATTGCGCGGGCTTGCAATCGGATCGAATGACCGCGCTCGGGGGAACCACGCCGACAGCCCGAATCGTCCCGTTCCGTGGTGAGTATTTCGCGCTCAAGCCCGAGGCCAGGCACCTGTGTAAGAATCTGATTTATCCGGTTCCCGACCCCAGTTTTCCGTTTCTCGGCGTCCATTTCACGCGCATGGTCGACGGTGGGGTCGAATGTGGCCCCAATGCCGTCCTGGCCTTCGCGCGCGAGGGGTATCACAAGACCGACCTGAACCTGGCCGACCTGGTCGATTCGCTCGGTTATCCGGGATTCTTGCGGCTGGCGGCCCGGCACTGGCGGATGGGACTTTCGGAGATCTGGCGATCGTTTTCGAAGCAAGCGTTCGTGAAGGCGCTTTCGCGGTTGCTCCCGGAGATCCGCGCTGAGCATCTCGATCCCGCCCCGGCCGGCGTCAGGGCGCAGGCGGTCACGCCCGACGGTGGACTGGTCGATGATTTCCTGATCCTCGAGGGAGATCGCGTCCTGAATGTCTGCAACGCTCCCTCGCCGGCCGCGACCGCCTCGCTCACGATCGGGCTGTCGATCGCGAACCGGCTGCTGGCGCGGATGGGGTGACGCGTTGCGATCAATAAGCATCCCGGCTCGAGAGCGTTGGAATCAGTGGGCCCGTCATGCTTTCTTGTCGGGGGCCTGGTTGTCGCCGTGGGAATTCGCCTCCGCGTCCATGGGGGGTTCGGGGGACTGGGCGACGGCCTGTTCCAGGCTCTCGGAGCGCTGGCGGCGGGCGGCCAGGCGGCCCAGGTGGTCACGAGCGTCGCTCACGTGGGTGAGAAAGTTGGTCATCATGTTCACACCTTCCATTTCACCACGCGCGAATCGGGCGAGGGCCTCGACCTTCAATCGGCCAAGCTCGCGCTCGAGCCGTTCCAGTTCGCCGAGCTCGACTGGTCCCGCGTCCCACATGTCCATGGCCGAGCGCTCGAGCCGGCTGACCTTCGCGATGTAGGTCTCAAAGCTCCTCTCGCTCGCGAACCGGAATCGCTGCTTGAACCACTGCCTCGCGAACAGGATTCCGCCGAAGAGCGGACCCAGCACGGTGACCCACTGGCCCAGGACGCTGAGCAATTGCCCCGTCAAGATCGGCTGTCCATGTTCGCGATAGGCGATCGAGCCTGGATGCCAGGGGATTTCGGGGACCTCCTCGAGCCGCCTGGCGTCGAGAGGCGGACGGATCAGCCGGGCATATCGGGTGCGGAAGAGCACCTGGAGCATGCGCTCGACGGTCTGGGGGTCG
>JAKBAP010000447.1 GCA_021808995.1 Planctomycetota bacterium
GAATCGGACCTTTTCGGGGGCGACTAGGCTCGATGTCGTGTATCGGAAGGTAAGCTCGCGCTGGCCATGAGTGAGGTTCGCCGCGGCGACTTTGTCGAGGGGGTGCTGCTGCTGCTCCTCAATGGCCAGCACGAACGTGCGTGGGGGAGGCGGCGGCTCGGGCAATCTCTCGGGGTCGATCATCACGAGCCCACGAGTGGTCGCGAACCAGAGCATCCCGTCGCCCGTTCGACAGGCCGAGGGCTGCGTCCCACGATTACACTCGGCCGAGAGCATTCCCTCCGATTCACCCAGGGGCAAGACGCCAAGCGCCCCGATCGCACCCCGATCAAGCAGATCGAACTCCGTCAAGCGAACTCGAAAAACCCCGCTGACGCTCCCGAACCAGAGCCCCCCCTGCCCGTCCTCGAGAATCGAGCAAATCGTGTCGCAAGGGAGCCCGTCGCGGGTCGTATAGACGCTGATCCGGCCATCCTTGATCCGGTCGAGCCCCCCACCCCAGGTTCCGATCCAGAGCGAGCCGTCGCTTCCTTTGTGAAGCGCGAAGATGGAATTCTCGGAGAGCCCTTCGCGGGTGGTGAATTGGGTGAGCCGGCCACCGGCGAAGCGATTGAGACCGCCATCGGTCGCGATCCAGATCCCGTCGTCGTCCTGCTCGAGAACCCGCACGCGATCGTCGGCCAGGCCGTCGGCGGTGGTGAAGGTCGTGGCCTTTCCGTCGTGATAGCGCCTGAGCCCCTTCCCCCAGGTTCCAACCCAAAAATCGCCCGCGCGGTCCTCAATGATCGACCGTACAATGTCGTGCGCATTGACCCCGTACTGGGGAAATGGGATGACCTGGCCGTTCACGAGGCGATTGACACCATGCCCCCAGGTTCCCAGCCACGGGGTTCCATCGCGCGACTGACAAAGCGTCGTCGCCGAATTGTACGTCAATCCTCGTGTCCGATCGATCCGTTCCGCGACCTTCCCGTCCTTAAGCTTGACGATCCCTCGACTGTCGAGGGATGCCCAGACCCCACCCCCCTGGGCGGGCTCGACCGAGACGATATCGCGGTCGGTGAGCCCCTGGTGCTCGCCAAAGACGCGGAGCCTCCAATCGTGATACTCATGAAGGCATGTTGGGGTCCCGGCCCAGATTGTTCCCTCGCGATCACGAAATAAACTCGAGGTCAGCTCGGAATTGACCCGACGGACCACGCCACGCGCCGTCTTGCTCGATTTCTTGAGGATGAACAGGCCCCCTCGAGCGCCAATCCACGCCGAGCCCCACCGATCCTCCTCGAGCGCGATCACCTGATTGTCGTCGAGCCCATCATCGCGGCCGTAGACCCTGACGTCGTCGTCCTGGAATCGCGCCAGTCCGCCGCACCAGGGGCCGACCCAAACGGCTCCATCACGCGTCTCGAGCATGGCGAGGATCTGGTCCGGCCCCCAACCTGGCAGCCTCGGAACGACCTCGAAACGGTCGGCTCGCTTTTTGAGGAGGTCACCGTCACGGGTTCCAACCCAGACCGTCCCCTTACGGTCGCGGACGATCGAGGTGATGCAAGCGGACGGGATCCCCTCGGCCACGCGATATGCCGTGATCGTGAGCCCGTGGAGGCGATTGAGCCCCGAACTGGTTCCAACCCAGAGGTCGCCGTGAGCGTCGAGGGCGAGGGCCGTGACATGGTCGTCACAGAGCCCGTCGGCCGTCGTGAATTGTTTCCATTGCCCGTCGAGAAATCGCCAGAGCCCCGAATTGAAGGTTCCCAGCCAGAGGCCGCTCCCTCCAGCGGCGAGGCTGGTAATGTCGCGCCGGCCCGGATAGGCGACCGGAGAGTAAAAGTCAGTCCCCGTCGGGGTGAACGTCTTCCCGTCAAACCGATACAGTCCCTCATGCTCTCCAGCCAGCCAGAGAAAGCCGGCGTGGTCTTGCGCGATCATCAGAGTGGGGGCCAGGGGAATCCCATCCTCGACCCGCCAGGATTTGACCTTCAGCGGCAACGCCAGGACTCCGCGCGGCTCTTCCCCCACGACTGGCCAGGCCGGGTGGCTCGCCACCACCAGTAAAAGCACCCAAACCCGAACATATGGCGGCGAAAGCCGCCAAGTGGACAATGGCCAACCACGGCCCGATCCAGGGGTGGTCATTCTTGAGACGTCCATGAAAGATCAGAAACCGCGCGGGGCGACATTGCCCCAGCCCGTCGAGCATCGACGAGGTGGGGACATTATGGTCGTGAATATAAAACATGTGAAGAGAGTAAGCGGACTCGCCTGTTTTTTTTTGGCTTCCGAGAGCGGACATGGGCTGCTTGTGTCAGGAATCGTGGATCGTCTATCATCAACTGGTCGGAGATCGAGCAGTCTTTCATACGGCCAGGACGCGACGCCCAAGGGAACCCCCGATCCATGGACAGCCTTATGAACGATCGAGCGGACGTGGCGGCTCAAGGACCGACCGCCATGGGGCGGCGGAGGGCGCTCAAATCGTTGGCGGCGCTCGGAGTGGGCACGCCGACCTTTCAGCGAGCCATGGCGGCTCAGGCCGAGAAGTCGACCAAGATCACGGCCGAGTCCGTGAAACACGCGGAATGGATCGCGGGCATCGAGCTCACGGAGGCCGAGCGAGCCAGCGTCGCGCGGTCGATGGAGCGCACGATCAAGGAGCTCGACGACCTGCGAAAGCAGCCGGTTGGCTATGACCTGCCTCCGGCGTTGACCTTTTTCCCCACCCCCCCCCGCCCGGCCGCGACCGTCGAACGTCGCCGGATTCCCCTCCCCGCGCCGACATCGATCAAACGCCCCGCGAGCGATGAGGATCTGGCCTTTCTCTCGGTGGCCGATCTCGGCGCGCTTTTGCGCTCGCGTCAGACGACCTCGACCGAGCTGACCAAGCTTTACCTGGGCCGGCTCAAGCGTTTCGACCCGATCCTGAAATGCGTGGTGACCTTGACCGAGCCCCTGGCGCTTGAGCAGGCCCAGCGCGCGGACCGAGAGCTCGCCTCGGGGCATGATCGCGGGGCCTTGCACGGAATTCCCTGGGGGGCGAAAGACCTCATCGCCTATCCGGGATACCCGACGACCTGGGGCGCGACCCCGTTTCGAGGCCGGTCCCTCGATAACAAGGCGACCGTCGCCCAGCGGCTCGACGATGCCGGGGCGGTCCTGATCGCCAAGCTCTCCCTCGGAGCCTTGGCCTCGGGCGATCAGTGGTTCGGAGGCCGAACCCGGAGCCCCTGGGACCCGCGCAGAGGTTCAAGCGGCTCGTCCGCCGGCTCGGCCTCCGCCGCCGCCGCGGGTCTCGTCGGCTTCGCCATCGGCAGCGAAACCCTCGGAAGCATCGTCTCCCCCTGCCGAGCGTGCGGGGCAACCGGGCTACGCCCGACCTTCGGACGCGTCAGCCGAGCCGGCTGCATGACCCTCGCCTGGTCAATGGATAAGATCGGACCCATCGCCCGCTCGGTCATCGACTGCGCTCTCGTTTTCTACGCCATCCATGGCGCTGACCCGCAAGACATGGCCTCCATCGACCAGCCCTTTCCGTGGCCAGCCGCCAAGCCGCTCGATTCCCTCAGAATCGGCTACATCGAGGAGCCCCGCCGCCCCTCCGCCTCGCGCCCCGAGCTTAACATGCTCCGTCAGCTCGGGTTTAACTTGGTCCCCATCACGCTCCCCGCCGAGATCCCCATCTGGGCCGTCACGATCATGCTCTCGGTCGAGGCCGCCACGGCCTTCGACGAGCTCACCCGCAAGCACGTGGTCGAAGGGCTCAATCAATGGCCCGAGACCTTTCGCATGGGACAGTTCGTACCCGCCGTCGAGTATCTTCGGGCGGCCCGCGTGCGGACCTCCCTGATGCGGGAAATGGCCAAGCGCTTCGACCAGGTCGACCTCTACGTCGGGACCGGGCTCGACCTCCCGATCACCAATCTGACCGGGCATCCTTCCGTCGTCATGCCCTTTGGCTTCTCGGACCGCGACGGCCGACCCGCCCCGGGCTCGGTCGTCCTGACCGGGCGGCTCTACGATGAGGCAACGATCCTGGGCGTGGCATTGGCCCTCGAAAACGCGGCCAGGGACAATCTCAAACGTCCCCCCCTCGAGGCATTCCTGGCAGGGGAGAAGGACTCGAAAACCACCTGAAGCCGTCGCATCGTTCGCGGCCGGGGCCATCACTCGCGATGCTTCCCGAGCCCGGGCGACGAATTAAACCGCGTCGCGGCCGTGATCCGACCGACTCGCCAAGAATCGTGCCAGCGAGGGACCGACAAACAACACGAACAGCAACCGCA
>JAKBAP010000448.1 GCA_021808995.1 Planctomycetota bacterium
GGCCGCCCGCGACGAGGCCGAGCGACGGCTCAAGCGGCTTCGCGAGCAAGAGCAAGAGATCCTCCGCGACACGGACCAGCTTCGAGAGCGAATGGAGCAAGACGAGAATCGCGACCGCTCGGCCACAGCGCGGAGCGAGCTCGAACAGAGCCGCGAGCATGTGCGTCAAGCGTCCGACGCGCTCGAGCAAGGCCAGCTCGCGAGGGCCGCGACGGAGGGGGCTCGGGCCGGAGAAAAGCTCACCGAGCTGCGCGACCAGATGCGCAAGGAAACCTCGAACCAATTCAGCGAACAAATGACCGAGATCCGTCGGCAGGCTCGTCAGCTTGATCAGAAACAACAAAAACTGGCCGAGCAACTCGAGGCGTGGGATGCCAAGCCCAACCGAGCGCTTCGCGACGCCGATGACCGTCGCGAGGCGCGCGACGGCCTGACGGAGCAAAAGAAAAGCCTTGAGCAACTCCTCGACCGCATGCGAGGAACCGTCGGCGAGGCCGAGGAATCCGAGCCGCTCCTGGCTCGGTCACTCTTTGACACCGTCCGCGAGGCCGACCAGGGCAAGCTCGCCGACGGGCTCGAGACTTCCCGCCAGCTTGTCGATCTGGGCGTGGCCGGCGACGCCGCCAAGTCCACCCGCCAGACCGGCGAAGGCCTGACCAAGCTCCGCGAGCGAGTCGAACGCGCGGCCGACAGAATCCTGGGCGATGAGACCGCCACCCTGCGGAGAGCCGGTGATCAGCTCGATGATCTCGCCCAGCAGCTCAACCGTGAGATCGCCCAGGCCACGGGAGCGCCGATGGAGGGAGACCGGGCCAAAACGTCAACCCCGCCGCGACCCTCCGCGAACGGCCGATCAGGCCAGCCCCGCGCCAAGGAAGGCGACCAAACCAAGGAGGGCGAGGCTCGAACCGGAGACCCTCGACCCGAGCAACCCGGTCAAGATTCGGGCGGTCAGGCCGACCAACCCCGGGAAGGTCCGCGCGGACAGCCGGGTCAGGCCAACCAGGACCAGTCTGGCCGACGTGGGCAACCAGGCCAGGGAGAGCAAGGCCAGGGAGAGCAAGGCCAGTCAGGGCAAGGTGACCCTCGCCAAGGTCAAGAGGGCCAGGGAGAGCAAGGCCAAGGCCGGCGGAGCGGTGGCCAAGGCGAGCCAGGGAACCAGCCCGGCGATCCGAATGGTCAACCTGGCCGGCCCAGGATCCGCGGCGGCGGCCAGGGAGGGGGTGGCCAGGGAGGGCGGAACGCGAATGGAGGCCTTGACCGTGTGCTCGAAGGCTTGAATGGGGGCGGACCCGGTGGGCCTGGCGGTCCGATCGCGGGAGGGGGATTTCGGGAGTGGTCCGATCGAATGCGGGATGTCGAGGAGCTGCTTGACGATCCCGAGCTTCGCAATCAGGCCGCCCGCGTCCGGGATCGCGCCCGAGGCGAGCGAGAAGAGGCCAAGCGGCATTCCAAGGAGCCGGACTGGAACAAGCTCAAGACCCTGGTCGCGGAGCCACTGAACGAGCTTCGCAAGCGGATCGCCGACGAGCTTCGCAATCGTGAGTCGCCCGACTCGCTGGCCCCCGTCGATCGCGACCCGGTTCCCCCCCAGTTCGCCGAGGGGGTTCGCAAGTATTATGAACGGCTCGGGAGTGGTCAATGAGGCTTCCCTCGCTGATTTGGGGCTCGCCGGAATGGCTGATCGGAGCGGTCGCGTTGGTCGTGCCGGCGCTCGCCGTGCTGGCATGGGGCTATATTCGCGCTACGGGGAGTCGGGGCTTACGGCTGGGTGGCGCGACTCTCAAGCTGGCGGCCATCGTGGCCCTGGCCGCTTGCTTGCTCGAGCCGCTCTTGAGTGGCGTTCGCCCCCGGCCTGGGGCCAACGTCTTCGCCGTCGTGGTCGATGATAGCCAGAGCCTCCAGGTGCGAGATCGCGGCGAGTCGGCCTCCCGCGGTGATGGTTTCCGAGCCTTGCTCGCGCCCGACGCCGCCTGGAGGGGACGATTGGCGCGCGATTTCGACGAGCGCGATTTCCTCCTCGACGCGCGGCTCCGGGCCGATCAGGGTCTCGGAAGCCTGTCCTTCAACGGGACCAGCTCGGCGATTTCGACGTCGCTGGCCGCGCTCGCGCGTCGGTTTCGGGGCTTACCCCTGGCGGGGGTCTTGCTCTTTACAGACGGATGCCGCACCGATTCCGGCGAGGTCGACTGGTCGGGGCTGCCGCCGGTTTATCCGGTCGCGCCCCCGCCTCGCGAGCCCGCCGACGACATTGGCTTGACCTCGGTCGTGGTCACGGAATCCAACTTCGAGGCCGCCCCCGTCGCGATCACGGCCGAGGCCCGAGCCGCCGGATTCAAGGGCGAAACCATCGTCGCGCTCGCTCGGGATCAGGAGGGCAAGGTTCTCGACCGCCAGACCGCCGTCGCCGCCAGCGACGACGCCCAGCTTGCCTTTCGATTCCAGTTTCGCCCTGAAAAAAAGGGGCTCGCGTTTGTCCGCGTGGACGCCTTCGCGACGGCCGACGAGGAACAGGTGAAAGCGGGAGGAGCCCCCAGCGCGACCCGCGAGCAGACCCTGGCGAACAACACCCGGCTGGTGGTCGTCGACCAGGGGGGCGGCCCTTATCGCATCCTCTACGTCGGCGGTCGGCCCAACTGGGAGTTCAAATTCTTGCGCAGGGCGCTCGAGGACGATGAACAGGTCCAGCTCGTGGGTCTGTTGCGGATCGCCAAGCGGCAGCCCAAGTTTGATTTCAGGAGTAGCCAGAACGGCGCGACCAGCCCGCTCTTTGACGGCTTCGACCACCCCGACCCCGACGCGGCCGAGCGGGCCGACCAGCCGGTGCTGATCCGGCTGGGGACGCTTGACGAGGTCGAGCTCCGCGACGGCTTTCCGCAATCGGCCGAGGAGCTGTTTCGCTATCACGCGATCGTGATCGACGATCTCGAGGCGGCCTTTTTCACCCCCGACCAGCTCTCGCTCGTGAGGCGGTTTGTCAGCGAGCGAGGTGGGGGCTTGCTCATGCTCGGCGGGCTCGATTCGTTTGGCGAGGGGCGTTATGACCGCACTCCCGTTGGTGAGCTTTTACCCGTTTACCTGAATGGGCGAGAGTCGACGGCGGTCGATCAGGAATACGTGATGAAACTGACCCGAGACGGCTGGCTCCAGCCCTGGGTTCGCCTGCGCAAGACCGAGGACGAGGAGCGCGAGCGACTGGCGACGGCGACGCCGTATCGGGTCTTGAGCCGGGTCGGCGCGCTTAAGCCTGGGGCCGTGGTTCTGGCCGAGGCGACGAGCGGCTCGGGCGAGGTCGCTCCCGCGCTGGCGGCACAGCCCTTTGGCATGGGGCGAGTGGCCGCGCTCCTGATCGGCGATCTCTGGCGGTCGGCGATTCGCCGCCAAGACCCCCTGGACGAGGATTTCGATCGTGCGTGGAGGCAGACCGCCCGGTGGCTCACCGCCGACGTCCCCGACCGGTTCCAGGTCGAGGCCAAGCCTCGTACGGATGGGTCGAATCCCGGCGTGATTCTGACCGCTCGGCTCCGCGATCCCGTCTATCGACCGCTCGATAATGCCAAGGCGTCGTTTCGGGTGATCTTGCCCGGAGGGAGCGAACTGGTGCTCGACGCCGAACCCGACCCAAACGAGCGCGGTGCCTACGTCGCCCCCTACACGCCCAAGGCACCCGGTCCCTATCGGGCGATCGCCACGGCCGCCGGACCCGATGGAGCCACCATGGGCGAGCGCGAAACCGGCTGGGTCTCGCAATCGGCGGCCGACGAATTC
Organism: Planctomycetota bacterium; assembly: GCA_021808995.1. Classification (GTDB taxonomy): domain Bacteria; phylum Planctomycetota; class Planctomycetia; order Isosphaerales; family Isosphaeraceae; genus JAKBAP01. Next base: position 3,769 of record JAKBAP010000448.1, read on the forward strand.
GCCCACCTCACCCCTGATCGCGAATTTCTCGGGGCGCTCGCGGCCCAGACCGGCGGCGAGGTCGTCGACGGTGCACGACTCGACCAGTTCGTCGCTAGCCTGGAAACCCGCGCGGCCCCGATCACGGAGCCCTGGACGATCCCTGCCTGGCACAACCCCCTCTTTTTTCTGGCCGCCATTCTCTGTCTCGCCGCCGAATGGGGGCTGAGGCGAACTCACGGCTTGCCTTGACCCGAAGGAATACCGCGATGACTCCAATCCTGTTCCTCGGATTCATGCTCGCCCTTGGGGATGTTGATCGACCCACCATTCTCATCGTCCGGGGAGCTCCGGGATCACCGGATTACGAGCCCACCTTCACCCACTGGGGCGCTGAGTGGCGCTCGGCCGCCGACAAGGCCGGCGCTCGCTCCCTGACGATCGGCGAATCGGCCGCCGGTCCCGAAAGCGATCACGACCTGCTACGAAAGGCGTTCGCCGATCAATCATCCGAGCAT
>JAKBAP010000036.1 GCA_021808995.1 Planctomycetota bacterium
GGCCGACGGCACGATCCCCGCCGCGCTTGCCGACGAGATCGTGATCGTCTGCGGCGTCTTCATCCACCCGGCCGCCGAGGACGACAAGAAAATCCTCGACTATAACTACGAGGCGACCAAGCTCTCGATTCAGCGCGCGATGAAGGGCTCACCCACCGCGGCCGAGATCACCGCCCAGAAGGACACCGTCAAGCACCCGTTCTCGGGTCAATCGTGAACGGGGGCCATCCATGGCCGACTCCAAGCAACGGATCCTGATTCAGCTCGATTCCAGCCCTCATGCGAGCGTTTTCGACGCGGTCACGGCGATCGACGCCGGCGCGGACCGGCTCTTGCAATATGGCGGGATCGAGCCGGATCAGGTCCGCGAGCTGATCCATGGCGCGATGTTCACGCGCGGGTTGGACGAGCTCAAGAACACCGCCGTTTTCGTGGGCGGCCCAAGCGTCGAGGCCAGCGAGCGGATCCTCGAGGCCGTGAAACACTCGTTTTTCGGCCCGTTTCGCGTGTCCGTGCTCTTTGACGCGAACGGAGCCAACACCACGGCCTCCGCCGCCGTGCTCGCGGCCGAGCGCGAATGCGGGGGCTCGTTGAAAGACGTCCCAGTGGCCGTGATGGGTGCCACCGGGCCGGTCGGGCACCGCGTGGCACGGCTGTTATGTGGGCTCGGGGCCAGGGTCGCGGTCGGCTCTCGCTCGCGTGATCGCGCGGCCGCGCTGGCCGAATCGCTCGATCAAACGCTCGGCGCGAGGGCCGAGCCCTTCGCGGCGGATGACCTCGCCCAGGTCCTCGGTGGCCGCGCCGTCGTCATCGCCGCGGGCGCGGCCGGCGTTCGATTGATGCCTCGGGATCTCTGGCGTGGCCTCGAATCGCTCAAGGTGATCATCGACCTCAACGCCGTCCCTCCCCTCGGCGTCGAGGGGGTCGAGGCAACCGATAAAAGTACCAGTAAGGGAAACGTCAAGGCCTGGGGGGCTCTCGGAGTCGGCGGATTGAAGATGAAGATCCACAAACGGTCCATCCAGGAACTCTTTACCTCCAACGACAAGGTGCTCGACGTGGAGCAGGTCCTCGAGATCGGCCGCCGGCTCGAGCCTCCCCCGCTCATCCCTCGGTCCTGAGCGACTCGCCCGTCTCTCCCATCAAGGGCTCGGCTGGATAGGTCAGCCGTCCACCCACCACTCGCAAGAACTCCGTCGGCCGATGAGGCGCGACTCGCCCAGAGCCCATGAGGTCGCGGACACACCAGCCCCGCGCCGTGAGCGCATCCGCGATCAGCCGCCGGTGGCACTGCCAGGGCATCGCCTCGGAGCACATGATCACGGCCGGCTCGCTCGTGGCGAGCGATTCCAGCTCGGCGAGCGACTCCAGAAACTCGGGCGTATTCATATGATCGGCGAAGGCATTAAACGCCGCGACCCGCCAGCCGGTGTTGGGCGAGCCGACCTCGCGAGCCCCGCGCCTGCCCCCCATGGCCGCGAAATGGCGATAGCCGACTCCGATCCCAGCCAGGCTCGCGCTGAGCGCATCGCCGTTGAAATGCGGATGCCGACGCGAGCCGGGAAACCGTCTCACGTCGGCGACCAGACGGATCCCGGCCCCAGCGACCAGCTTCAGGAAGACGTCGAGAGGATGGTTCGAGTGGCCAATCGTGTAAAGCTCGCGCGGCATTGGACCATCGCTTCAAAAGCCGTTTCCCTTGGTGGTGAGCTTCACACGACCGATGTACATATCGGCGGTGATATAGAGGGTTGATCCATCCCCCCCCCAGCCGCAATTCGCGGTCGCCTCTCCGGTGGCGAAGGTGCCCAGATGGGTTCCCTCGGGTGACATGACCAGGATTCCACCGGGTCCCGAGGCGAAAAGGTTTCCCTTGGCGTCGACCTTCATGCCGTCGGGAAGGCCCTTCTTGGTCGCGGCCAGGCTGGTGACGTCGGCGAAAACACGCCCCTCGCCCAGGGTGCCGTCGTCCTTCACGGGAAACGCCTTCCAGATCGCCATCCTGGGGTCGGAATTGGCGACGTAAAGGGTCTTTTCATCGGGTGAAAACGCGATGCCGTTGGGAAAGGTCATTTCCTTCGTGAGCAGCGTGACAGCCCCGTCCTTGGCCGAGACGCGATAGACGCCGTTAAACCCAAGCTCCTTGGCGGGGTCCTTGTTGAGTCCCAGAAGGCCATAGGGGGGGTCGGTGAAATAGAAGTCGCCGTTGGACTTGAACGCGCCGTCGTTGGGGCTGTTGAAGCGCTTGCCGTCGTAGTGGTCGGCGATGGTGGTAAAGGAGCCATCGGCCTCGAGCCGCGCGATCCGGCGATCACCGTGCTGGCAGAGCACCAGCCGCCCCTGATGGTCCATGATCAGCCCATTCGACCCCGGCTCGCCCCCCCGCGCGACCGCTCCCGTGTAGCCGCTGGGCTTTTTGAACACGCTCACGCCCTTCCCCTCGGTCCATTTGAAGACGGTGTTCAAGGGAACGTCGGAAAACAGCAGAAAGCCCCCCTTGCGATCCCAGACTGGCCCTTCGGACCAATCAAAGCCGTCGGCCAGCTTTTCGACCTGGGCGTCCTTGGGCACGAGCTCGTCAAAGGCCGGCGCGATCCGCTCGATCACGCCCAAGGTCGGCGTCTTCTCCTGGGCGAACAGGGCGGAGGGAAGCGAGACGACCGTACCCGCGAACACGGCCAGCACGGCCGACCGCGAAATCAAAAAAGACACGCATCGTGAAATCATGGAAAGGTATCCCTGGAGAGTCGATGGCGATTCAAGGTCGCTCTCGATCCGAGAACGACACCATGAGCGTAGCCTGCGCGAAGGCCGGGATCAACCGCTTGCGTCGCCGTCTGGAGTATCCTAAGTAATTCGAAAGTACCCTATTGACGCACTGAGATATCGAAGGTAAAAAACTCTTTAGATCGTCTTGCTAACTCGCGAGTTTTCAACATAGATCCGAACATCTCGTCCCCGTGACTGTTTGAGACTCGCGAATCAACGACGCTCCGCTCGCTTGAAGTTGTGTCCCCGTCTCCCGTTTCACTTTTCCGGAGGTCGGCCCATGAACAAGAATCTCCGCTCTCCGCTCTTCGCTCTCGCTGTCACTTGACTAGTTTCCTCGCCCTCGGCCCACTCTTGCTGGGCGTTTCCGCCTGCGCCGTCACTGTGACGATTTTTTCGCCGACCACGACTAATACTTATCTTGTCGGGAGCAAGGTGAGTGGCTCGGGAAAGTGTACCTGGGGTGCCGGCGAGCACGCCGCAAACCAGGTGATGCTCTGGACCCTTGTAGGGTCTGGAGATCCTTCGCAGGGGACCTCGGTCGACAATCAATTCGCGATGATGACTCTCTATCCGCCAAATCCAGATGGGAGCGGGGCTAGTTCCTGGACTACACAGACTCTGGATGATCTGCTCGCTCCGGCCGCGAAAGGGCCGTTCTTCTTCACGGCGGTTGCCTACAATTCGCTGATGGGATCGCTCGGCGCATTCGCCACCGTCCAAGTCTCGGCCTATTAGGGGCCGTAGGAGCTCCCTTTTCTTCGTCGCGGAATCGGGGCTCACGCAAGCTTGGCCTGATCCGGATCAAGGTAGCGCTATTCAAATGGTTAAAGCAGAGCCAGCCAAACCGCAGGCTGAGATCGCTGGGCTCTCCGACAAGAGCCCAGCTATCCCTCACCCTCGCGAGCTTCCCGTGGTAATGAGCGATTGTCCGGATCCGAGGACACTTCGTAAGAGTCGCCTTTCGATGGTTATATAACGTACATTAGATCAGGTCAAATCCTGTACGGAGCGCGTTTGTCATGGTCTTTCCTCATCCGTCGTGTCTTCCGAGGATGCTGGAGTTCGCCCCCACATCTCTTCCAAGGCCGGCGATCCTCGTCACCCTCCTCTTATGTGGCTGTTCCGCGAGTCCTTCCGTGGAGAGTCCGCCGCGGCCGTCTGAGAAGCCGTCCATCGTGATTGACAGCGCACAGGTCGAGAGCAAAACTCCGGGCGTTCCGCGAGTGAAAGGCCCTCCGTCATCCTCCGGGGGCGCGTTAAAGGAGCAAAAGGAATCGAGTCAGCCCGTGTTTGACATGACCCGGATGTCCCTCAATCTCGTGTCGCCCGAGCCAGGCACGAAATACAATGTGGGCGACCAGATCAAAATTGCCTGCGAGCTGACCACGGACCTCGCGATCGGAATGGGTACGACGGTGGGATACTCTATCTTGGACCGGAAAGAGATCTCATACGACACGGGCTGGTTGGCCAAATCAGAGGACGGCGCGAGCGGCGGTCTCACCAAATACGAGGGGATCGCGACCGTCCAGAGTCTCTTTAAGCCAGGAAAGTATCATATCAAGATTGAGGCGTTTCACACCGAAAACCTGGCTCCCAGACCGGGCAAATCGGAGCCTGACTCCCGGACCTACAAGGCCGTCGCCAAACCCGTGGAGATTGTGATCAATGATCCGAAGAAAAAGCCGACGCGGTGATAGCGAACCCAGACCGTGGTTGGATTTCACGGTCAGGCTTGGGCCCTGGGCCAAGTCGCGGCTGACCCGTTCGCTTCTCGGGTTCGCGGCCGCGGCCGCCCTCGGATGCGGGGAGCAGGCCGTTCCAACGAACCAAGCGGTTTCCGTTCCCGGGGTCAATCTCGAAGGCAAGCCCGTGCCCGGAGTGGCGACGAACCAGCAAGCCCCAGTCCCCGTGACGAAGGCGACGAGGCCAAATCAGGCAAGCCAGCCCGAATTCGACACGACCCGGATGACCCTCAAGGTCGTGTCGCCCGATCCCAATGTGGCGAGCAGGGCCTACAACGTGGGTGATCGCATCTTTTTCGCATTCGAGCTGACCTCGGATTTGCCGGACGAAAAGCACGCCACGGTTGGCTACAACCTCATGCTCAACCGGGTAACCTACGACTCGCAATGGCTGAAGAAAATGGATCTGCCACTCCCCAAAGGCACGTCCAGATACGAAGGGGAGCGGATCGTCAAGAGCAATTGGAAGCCTGGCAAGTATCAATTGGAACCCATGGCCTTCGCCACGGAATTCTTTCCTCCCGAGCCCGGCCAGACGCTACCGAGATCCGTGAATTACAAGCCCCTCGTCAAACCCGTGGAGATTGTGATCAATGATCCCAAGAAAAAGCCCGCGCGGTGATCGGGGCCGCTGTTCCACCGCCGGCTTCACGGTCATCGAGCTCTTGGTCGTCCTGTTCGTGATCGCCGTGCTGATCGCGCTCGTCGTGGCGGGAGTGATGCGCGCGCGCGAGGCCGCCCGGCGGCTCCAGTGCGTGCAAAACCTGCATCAGATCGGCCTGGGCCTGCAAAGCTATCTGAGCAGCTTCGGCGTGTTTCCTCCCGGCTATCAGGCCGGGCTGGGGTCGTCGTTTTTGGTGGCGATCTTGCCCTACGTCGAACAAAAACCCCTCTACGACATGCTCGAAAACGGCGGGCTCACGACGGCTCAACAGGTCTCGATCGCGCTCTATCATTGTCCCAGCGACGGGAGCACCTCCCATCTCCAATCGACCGGAACCACCAACTACGCGGGCAACCAAGGAACCGGCGTTCAAGCCTACGGGTACAATGGTGCCTTCGCGTACACCGATGTCATCGGCCCCGGCCAAATCACCGACGGCACCGGCACCACCGCGGCGGTCAGCGAGTGGCTGGTCGGGCCGTTCAACGTCATGACCCGCGATCCCGTTCGATCCGTGTTTCACACGCCCAAGCGTTGGGACCAGCCGGGCGAGCTCGAGCTTTTCGCATCGACGTGCCACAACCTCGACCCCCTGACGGCCGAGCTCACGCCCATGACGGTGGGGATGATCTGGACCCACGGCGACTTTGGCCACACCCTTTACAACCATATCATGACCATTGGCGAAAACACCTGTCAAAACGGCGCAGGCGTGCAAACGGGCGCGTGGACGGCCAAGAGCAACCACTCCGGCGGGGTCAACGTCCTGTTCGCGGACGGCGACGTGCGATTCATCCCGGCCACGATCAATCCCAAGGTCTGGACGGCCATCGGCACCCGCGCGGGGGGCGAGGTCGTCTCGGGCCAGTATTGAGATTCAGGCGCTCTCGGCGGCCGTCCCGGTTTCGTAGGCGAGCTCTTCAAAGCACGCGACGAGCGATCGGGCGGATCGTTCCCAGGTGAAGAGGCACGCGCGTTCGAGCGCGATTCGGGCGAGCCGGTCGCGTCGGTCGGGGTTCGCGAGGAAGAGCTCGACGCACTCGGCCATGTCCTGGGCGCTCATGGGGTCAAAGAGGTCGCCGGCTGGCCCCACCACCTCGGGCAGCGAGCCCGCCCGGCTCGCGAGCACGGGGGTTCCGCAGGCCATCGCCTCGACCGCCGGCAAGCCAAACCCCTCCAGCAACGACGGCAACACCAGTGCATAGGCCCGACTGTACAGGAAGACCAGCTCGTCGTCGGGTACGAAGCCAGCCAGGGTGATCCGGTCCCGGGCCGGCGAGGCCTTGATGGCCGCGCGGATTTCAGGCACCTGCGAGTGAAACACGTCCGCGAGGTCGCCGACCAGGACCAATCGCGCTTCCTGGACCGTGATTCGCCCGAACGCCTCGATCAGGAGCGGGAGATTCTTGTGCGGGCTCGGGCCGCCGACGAAGAGCAGGAACCGCTCGCCGCGGGGAATGCCCAGGCGATCCAGGACGGCGTCGGCCGCCGGGTCGTCTCCCCGGGGCGTGAAGACCGGGTCGGGACCCTCGGAAATCACCCGGATCTTGGAATCCGACCAGCCCGCGTGGGCCACCAACCCCTGGCGCGAGGCCCGCGAGACTGTCACGATGCGGTCGGCCGCCCAGCCAGCCACCGATTCCTTGAGCCGCCAGGCGAGCTGGCCGGAACGAGTCGGAAAGACCAGTTCGGGATAAACCAGCGGAAGCGCGTCGTGCATTGTCACTACCAGCTTGCCCGCGTTCCAGGTCGGGAAATAGCTATAGGTCGCCGGGAAAAACATCAGGTCGAGCCCAGCACGCGCCACCGCTCGACCCATGGCCAGCAGATCGCCCAGCCCGCGCCTGCCGCGCGAGGTCGCGGCCCGGCTCGGGGCGACCCCAACCTCGACCACGATTCGCTCGAAATGGCCGGGGAGCTCAACCTCGCCCGACGATGGCCGGTCGACGAAGACGACGTAGTCGTGTCCACCCCCCTCGCGCCCCAGGGCCTCGACCAGCCGCCTCGCGAACCGGCCGAAACCACGCTTGTTGGCCAGGCAACCGCCGTCGATGCCAATTCTCATGTCGGGATGATCCTCTCGGCGTTAACGGGATCGAGTCCGCCATCGCGAAAGCATGGCCCAGCGCGAGCCCGCCGGACGAGGGATCGCCCGCCCGCTGGGGTCGGCCCGGCGAAACCGCGTCGTCCAGTAAGACCGCGGCCGGTCGGCAAGGGTCCAGTAAGAAAGCGCGATCACGACCGAGGCCCCGCAGGAACAGTAATAGAGCATATGTAACGGTAGCGCGGCCGCCGTGAAGAGTAAGCCCCTCTTCCGCGCGAGGAATCGGAACAAGGGAGCATTGAGCGCGGCCATGGTCGCCGCCGCGGCGACCGCGGCCGGCCATGCCAGGGGAAACGCCAGCCCAATGATCGCGAGGACGATGGCCAGCCCGGTCAGGGCGACGCAGAGTTTTTCCTTGCGCTTGACGTTGAGGTCGGTCTCCACGATCTGTGTTCGCTTGAGCAAAAGCATCCATGGGACGCCCCTGCGCATGACGTCGGTGCGAACCATTTCCACGAGCGACCAGCGCTTCATATGGGTTGCCAGTACGTCGCGAGCCAGCACGATTCGGCCGCCGGCGCGGGTGATCCGGTATCCGAGCTCGATATCCTCGATGGCTGGCCGGGGGTAGAGCCGGGGATCGAAGCCGCCGCATTTCAAGAAAACGTCGCGGCGAATCGCGCCACAGCCGGTCCAAAAGGTGTGGGCTGGGCGAATTCCGTCGTGAAAGTCCCCTTGTTGGTGGACGAAATGGTGCAGCAGGTTGCGATACTGGCTGACGATTCCCGGATGTCCCGGCGCATCGTCATAGGATCCGAAAAGGGCCGCCAGATCGGGGTCGGTGTGGAATCTCTCGATCGCGCGAGAGAGGGTGTTGGGGTGGACGATGACGTCGCCGTCGAGAAAGAAGATGAGCGGAGCCGTCGCCTCGCGCGCTCCCTGATTTCGCGCTGCCGCCGGTCCCTGTGGGGCCGTGTTCACGAGCACCCGGGCACCCGCGCGCCGGGCCGTCGCGGCTGTCTGGTCGCTGGAGCCGTCGTCGACGACGATCAGTTCGTAGTCGCGGTAGTCGGATTCCTGAAGCCGCCTGAGGCAGTGCTCAAAATCGCGACCCCCGTTTCTCACAGGGATCACTACCGTGAGCGACGGCCTCCGCGGCTCCGGGCTCGCCGGACCGGCGGGGACATCGTCCATGAATCACCCTCGCCCGTCAAAAAGTCGACACGCGCCGGTATGCGCCTCCGTCCATGAGATCGCCCGAACACGAGTCCAGATTCCGAACGCCACGCCACGGCGCGTATGATCGACGACGCCCATCAAGGCATGCCACGCATCCATGACGCCGCGGCGAAATCGCGACGTGCGCGGGGAACTTAGCCGGAACCGTCCATACTGTCAACGCGGAACCTGGTCAAAGTGGCTGGCCGGCAAGCATTACGAGATCGAGCCAGGGATCACCCACATTTTCAAGATTCTTGATACCTACCGAGCTAGAGCAGCTCTCGACCGCGCCGATTAAGCTGCTCGAGGTCAACGTCGACACGCCTGCCTCGGGCATCTTGCCACTTCATTTTGGCGGAGTGCCGGGCAGTCCGATTCCCTATCCCTCGGTGATCGTTGAGATCACGCCCGAGGAATTCGAGCGAGTCAAGGCACACAAGCTTGAATTGCTGGAGGGCTGGCCCCTTGGCGAGGAATATCCCAAGGAAGGGGAGTAATGGCCGATCACGCGGCCTGGGCGGTCGCCTACGCAAGACAGGCTCGCGCGGATTTCGAGACCTACGACCAGCTTCGGGACTGGCCCATTCCGGAGTGCCACAAGCTCCAGTTCCTGCAAATGGCCTGTGAAAAGCTCGTGAAGTCGCATCTCCGCGCCAATAAGGGCAACCTCGCCGACCTTCAGAAGAGTCATGCCTTTGTCGCCAAGTCGCTCCCTGTGGTCCTTCGACGTCAGGCGGTCTTGGTGGGCCTTGGCGAGGGAGCAATTCGAAACGCCAATCACTTCGCCAAGTGCCTTTCGGCGGAAATCGAGTGGCCTTCGCCGTCGGTGACTCGGGAGGGGAGGCGACCCGACAATTGCGAGTATCCCTGGGAAAGTGGGGATTCCCAACTTCAAGTTCCCATCGACTGGTCCTTCACGGCAACGCGGCTTCCACTCGGGCCCTCCGCTCGGACATTTCTCAATCTGACCCTGGGCGCGATCAACCGCCTGGTCGTCTGAGCCGCGGCCTGGCGCTTGCCGCTGGCCCTGTGGCATGAGTCCGTGTAATCTGGCCTTCAAGGAAACCAGATTCTCGGCCGGCTGGGGCCGGTGCCTGGCTCTGGTTTCGTCTCAAGGAAACCGTCCCTCATGACGACCCCGATCGCCACGCCCGCCGAGCTTGAGGCTTTGAAGCGATATCCCTCGCCGACGATCTCGAACGCCATCGAGTTATTCGACATCCGCCCGCGCCATCTGGGCTTTCTGCCGCACACGATTCGGGCGCTTCTGCCGGAGATTGGGCCGATCGTGGGGTACGCGGTTACCGCCTGTACCAAGGCCACGCCGCCCGAACCGGGCGAGCCCAAGCGGGACCTCACCGCGGATTATTTTCGCTACGTGGCCGCCCAGCCGGGCCCCAAGATCGCCGTGGGTTGCGACCTTGATAACCCGCCGGGCCTGGGTGCCCAGTTTGGCGAGGTCACGGCGACCATTCATCAAAAGCTCGGCTGCGTCGGGCATATCACGAGCGGTTGCCCACGCGACCTGGACGAGGTTCGGGCACTCGGGTTTGCGTTGTTTGGGCTCAATCCCTGCGTCAGCCACGCCTATGTGCGGCTGGTGGATTTTGGCAAGCCGGTCTTGATCGCCGGCGTGACGATTCATCCCGGCGACCTGATCCACGCGGACAAGCACGGCGTCTGCCTGATTCCCCACGAGGTGGTTTCCAAGCTTGCCGATGCCTGCGCGGAGGTCGAGCGAAAGGAACGCCCGCTGTTGGAGATCTGCAAGCGGGCCGATTTCGAGCTTGAAGAGTATCTGGCGCTTCGGACCGGGGCGAGCGAGAAGATCAGGGAATGAGCCGACGAGCGGATGGGACGTCGACGATGGCCTCGAAAGGTTGGTCACGGCCGACGGCTTGGTCGGGGCGGGTGAGGTCGAGTCGCCGTCCCTCGGCATGCCAGCGGCCGCCGTGGAATTCGAAGAGGGCGGTCGCGCATCCGGGGTCGTGGAGGGCGTCGAAGGGGGCGTCGAAATGGACACAGACGAGCGCCAGCAGTCGGCGGCTGTCGCGATCGCGGGCCCAGACGACCTCGTCGAGCCAGAAGGCGGAATCCCATCTCCGACCGTCGGTGGGGTCGGCGCGGGTGACCGCGGTCACGAACCTGGCCTCGAGCCATTCGCGCTCGCGGCGGAACAGGACACGGGCTTGGTCGAAGTGGACTTCCTCGAAAACCTGACGCAACGGTCGCCTGATGATCAGCCAAGCGGCGATTACGCAGCCGGCGACAATGCCGGAACCGATCAGCATTCCCATGGATGGCTCTCCGGCGGCTTCCCTGACAAGGCAGATGGGCCTATTGTAGGATCGAACATCGACGATCCGCAAGTGACGGTTTTTCGCACAAAATGACTCAGCCAGACCAAACTCGGCCGAACAAGGGGAAAACTCGAGGGATCCCGGCTCGGCCGGGCTCGTTTCGGAGGCTGGGCGCGCACATGTCGATCGCCGGGGGTTGCGATCGCGCGGTCTGGCTGGCCCAGGCGGCGGGCTGCGCGACGGTCCAGCTCTTCACCAAGAATAATAACCAATGGCACGCCCCCGCGCTCGATTTCGAGCACATCGCCCGGTTTCGCGCCGCCCTGGACGAAACCAAGATCACCGAGCCTGTCGCCCATGCCTCGTATCTGATCAACCTGGCGAGTCCCGACGATGTTCTTTGGAACCGCTCCATCGATGCCCTGGTGGTCGAGGTCGAGCGCTGTCATGGCCTTGGGATCGGGGATCTGGTCGTCCATCCGGGCGCTCACATGGGGTCGGGGGAGGAGATGGGCCTCGACCGGGTCGCGCGGGCGCTCGATCTCGCGCTTGAGCGAACCAGGAGCCTGCGCGTAACCATCGACCTCGAGACCACCGCCGGTCAGGGAACCTGCCTGGGTGCCAGGATCGAGCACCTGCAAGGCGCTCTCGAGCGTGCCCAGCACAGGGACCGGCTGGGAATCTGCGCGGACACATGCCACCTTTTCGCGGCGGGCTATGCCATGGACACCCAGGCCGAGTACGATGGGACGATCAGTAGGATCGCCGAATGCGTGGGGCTTGATCGCCTCAGGGTCTGGCATGTGAACGACAGCCTTCGGGGGCTCGGAAGCCGGGTCGATCGCCACGCGGGCATTGGCCTGGGTCTCATGGGTCTTGGCCCGTTTCGGCATCTTCTCAACGATCCGCGGTTCCGGGATTCGCGGCTGATCCTGGAGACCCCCAAGGGGATCGTGGACGGGGAAGACCTGGACGTACGCAACCTGCGAATTCTGCGCGATCTGATCGAGCCGCGATCGGGCGGGCGACGCCGGGGGTGATCCCCGACATCAAGCGGCGAGGCAAGCGATCATGTCCACGACCATCCTGAACGGCCAGGCGGCGACCAACCCGGCGGCGACCGTGGAAACGCCGACGGCCCTGGACCCCAGTTGGTTCATTAACCGAGAGCTTTCGTGGCTGGATTTCAACGAGCGCGTGCTCGAGGAAGCTCGGGACGCGACCAACCCGTTGCTCGATCGGCTGCGATTCCTATCGATTTGCGCGTCCAATCTCGATGAATTCTTCGAGGTCCGGGTGGCTGGCCTTCAGGCGCAGATTTTCGAGAATCTCGAAGCCCAGGACCCTCCAGCCGACGGCATGGGCGCTTTATCGCAGATCATCGAGATCGCGCGGCGGGCTCACGATTTCGTCGGCCGGCTCTATGATACGTGGCATGGCGAGCTCCGGCCCGACCTGCTCAAGCACGGCATTCGCGTGTGCGAGCCGCAGGAGCTCTCGGAATCGCAAAACGCCTTTCTCGACCAGTTATTTGACGACCAGGTCTATCCCGTGCTGACGCCGCTGGCGATCGACCCAGCGCACCCGTTCCCGCACGTGCATAACAAGAGCCTGAACTTGCTGTTACGGATCGAGACCGCCAAGCCGCCGGCTCGGCCGCTGTACGCGGTGATCCAGGTTCCCTCGGTGATTCCCCGGTTGGTGGCGCTTCCCGACGAGGCCGACGGGCAGCGGCGGTTCGTCTTGCTCGAGGATGTCATCGGGCCGCGGCTGGACGCCCTTTTCGGCGGCTACAGGACATCCGACCGGGTGGCCTTCCGCGTGACCCGCAATAGCGACCTGACGATCCAGGAAAACGAGGGTCGATCGAGCTTGATCTCGACCGTCGAGGAGACGATCCGGCTGCGAAAATGGGGTGCCCCGGTTCGCCTGGAGATCTCGGAGCGGGCCGATGACGGCTTTCTGTCGCAATTGCTCTCAAGCTCAGCGCTTGAGCTCGAGGAACGCGACGTGTACAAGGTCCCGGGTCCGGTCGATCTGACGGCTCTTCAGGCACTTTGCCGGCTGGAGGGGTTTCGCGATCTCAAGGAGCACCCGTTCGAGCCCCAGGAATCGTCGGCCCTGGTCAAGCGCAAGAACGTCTTCGAGGCGATTCGCGACCAGGACGTGCTGGTGCATCATCCTTATGAGTCGTTCAGCTCGGTGGTGAAATTCATCGAGCAGGCCTCGGAAGACCCGCAGGCGCTCGCGATCAAGATGACGCTTTATCGCACGGCCGAGGCCAACCCGGTCATCAACGCCCTTGCCCGCGCGGCCGAAAATGGCAAGCAAGTCACCGCCCTGGTCGAGTTACAGGCTCGCCTGGACGAGGAAAACAATATCGACAAGGCTCGCATGCTGCAAAAGGCCGGCGTCCACGTCGTCTATGGGATCGTCGGGCTCAAGACCCACTGCAAGGCCGCGCTCGTCGTTCGGAAGGAACACGACGGAATCAAGCGCTACGTCCACCTGGCGACGGGTAACTATAACCCCACCACCGCCCGACAGTACACCGACCTGAGCTTTTTCACCTGCCGCCGCGAGTTCGGCGAGGACGCCAGCGCTCTCTTTAACCTGCTCACCGGGTATACGCGGACCAATGACTGGAACAAGTTCATTGTCGCGCCAACCCACCTGGCCAAACGCCTGGCCGAGCTGATCGAGCGCGAGCGAACGTTCGCCATGGCTGGCCGGCCGGCCCGGATCATCGCCAAGATGAATTCGCTCGTCGACCCTCACGTCATCACCCATCTCTACAAGGCAAGCCAGGCGGGGGTGCGGATCGATCTGATCGTGCGCGGAATCTGCTGTTTGCGACCGGGATTGCCGGGTGTTTCCGACAACATCCGGGTGATCAGCATCGTTGACAAGTATCTGGAGCATTCGCGGATCTCGTATTTCCAGAATGGGGACGACCCGGAGGTCTTCCTGGCCTCGGCCGATTGGATGCCGCGCAATTTTCATCGGCGGGTCGAGATCATGTTTCCGATCGACGATCCGCAGCTCAAGAAACGGATCGTCGATGGGATTCTGGGTGTCGTTCTGGCGGACAATGTGAAGGCTCGCCAGCTTTCGGCGGATGGGACCTATCATCGGATCGAACCGTCGCGGGCCGGCGATCCTCGGGTCCGCTCGCAGTCGGAGTTTCAGAAGATGGCGCTCGAGCTGTTCGAATCGAGCCCGATCCGGCAGCGAGCCGGCGCGAAGGTCTGAGCGCGCGGGTTCCTGATGTCAGTCATGGGCCAGCCGGCGAAAGAGCCGGGGAACGGCGATCCATGAGAGCTCCATGATCTCCGCGGCTGGGCTCGAACCGAGAACCGCGGCCACCCCCCCTTTCTTGAGCTCGATCATGGGGGGCGTCCCCTCGTGCTGGATCAACTTGCCGACCAACTCGCTCAGTGTCGGGTTGTGCCCCACCACGAGCAAACGGCTCTCGGACCGGGCGCGTAGGAAACGCGAGACGGCCTCGGCCGACGCGCCGGTTTGAAGCACGTCGGAAAACTCGAGGGCGTCCTCAAGGGCCAGCGATTCCGCCACGATCTCGGCCGTTTCACGCGCTCGGGCAAGCGGGCTCGAGACGATTCGCTCGATCCCCAGGTCGAGCCGGTCGAGCCCCCGCGCGACGACCTTGATTCGCTTGATTCCCCGCGATGTCAATCGGCGATCGGAGTCCGACCCGCCGCCGGGCGCGGTCAATTCCGCGATGCCGTGACGCATAATATAAAGCTCATACACGTGAATGGGTATCCTTTTTTGTGTCGACGGCGCTTGGGGCCTTCCATCCGGCCGCTTCCTCGCCGTCGATTCGGAGTGTCAGGCACTTGGCGCTGCCCCCTGATTTGATGAATTCGGAAAACGCGAGTGGCCTGGTCGCGAAGCCCATCGCGGCCACGTCGCGGGCCAGTTTCGGAGCCCCCTCGTTCAAGACCACGGTTCGCCCGACCACTACGGCGTTACAACTGAACGAGATGGCTTCCTCGGGGGCGACCTCGATCAATCGTGGAATCTGGTCCTTCAGAACGGCCCGGCCGTACTCGTCGAACGCGCCTGGGTAATAGATCGCCAGGTCGCGCTCGAGCGGGCAAAAGCAGGTGTCGAGATGGTAAAATCGGGGGTCCACGAGCTCGAGTGGCAGCGCCTCGACCCCGAGTCGCTCGCCGATCCACTGGTGGCCGCGGGCGTCGCTTCGGAGACGATAGCCGGCGAAGAGGGTGTCGCCGCAAAACAGGGCGTCGCCGGCCCCTTCGAAATGGTAATCGTCGGGGGTTGTCTCGACCTGGAACCCCTCGGCCTGGGCCCATTCGATGAAAAACGGCGTCTCCCCCATGCGGACGCCATAACGAAACCGGGAGGCGAAAAAACGGTCGCGATAGACGAGCCCGGCATTGGCGGTGAACACCAGATCGGGCAGGCCAGGCTTGGGCTCGAGCAAGCGAACCTGGGCCCCCAGGTCGAGCAGGGTCTCGCGGAGCAATCGCCATTGATCGCGCGCGCGGTCGGAATCGGCTCCCTGGCGGATATTCATCCAGGGGTTGATTTCGTACTCGATCCCGAAATAATCGGGAGGGCACATCAGAATCCGTGGCGGGGAGGGGTTGCTCATGTTCCGGGCGCGAGCTCCTCGGCCAGGAGGCGTAGGAACGGCTCGACGTCGGTCACGAGGCCGATGGTTTGAAACGTGCCGCGATCGGCGAGCTTGGTCACGGTGGCCGGATTGATGTCGACGCAGACGACCTTCACGCGGGCCGGGAGCAGGTTTCCGGTCGCGATCGAATGGAGGGCGGTCGCGACCATGAGGGCGAACCCCACCCCCTCGAGCGCCTCTCGCATGCGGTCCTGGGCGGCCAGGACGTCGGTGATCACCTCGGGCAGGGGCCCGTCGTCGCGAATCGAGCCGGCCAGGACCAGATCAACATGATTCCGCGCGCATTCGTACATGATCCCGGTGGTGAGCAACCCGGAATCGACGGCTTGCTCGATCCCCCCCAGCCTGCGGATCATGTTGATGACGCGGAGGTGGTGTTCGTGGCCGTGCTCGATCGGCTGGCCGTCCTTGATCGAGACGCCCAGGCTGGTCCCCATGATCGCCTGTTCGATGTCGTGGGTGGCGAGGGCGTTACCGGCGAAGAGGGTCTGGATGAATCCCGCCCGGATCAGCCGAGCCACGTGCATGGCCGAGCCGGTGTGCACGATCGCCGGGCCCCCGACCAGGAGCACTTTCTTCCCCTCGGCCCGGGTCGAGCGGATCGCGTCGACGACGCTTCGGACGCCGATGGCCTTGGGCTTTTCGCTCGAGACGGTTGAGTTCATGAAGCCGAAGCCGCTGGCTTCGCGAGGGCGCTCGAGGGGGGAGACGCGAACGCCTGAGTGGCCGACGACGATGGGCATGCCGACCTCGACCCGGCACATGGGGACGCACCGCGCGCGAGGGGTCGCGTGGTCGACGACGATGCCGCAGTCCATCTCCTGGTTTTCGACGTCGATCCAGCGGGTCTTGACTCGGATCTGGCTGGGCTGATTGGTAGTGCTGTAAAACCCCTCGGGAAAAGCGCCCGCGATATCGGCCAGGACTGTCGTGGCGTCCTCCGAATGGACGGGAGACGCGCCATGCTCGACCAGGTCACCCACCAGTTCGGCCAGCGCGGACGGGTCGTGAGCGCGGATGGCGATCCGGGCGTAGCTGGGGTCGGTTCTGCGCTCGCCGATCTTGCATTCGCGAATTTCGAACGAGGCCCCCACGAGCAAGATTCGGTCGAGGATCTTGGGAAGCATCAGCGAATCGATGATATGCCCCCTGACCTCGACTTCCTCGATCACGCCTTGGGCGGGATCGGGCGAGGCTGGCGTGGCCGCGTGGGCGTGATCGCGTGGGGGTTTCACGGGCCTGTGCTCCCGACGGGGATGCGAGCGGGTTGGGTCACTGGCTCATCGAGGGGGCGACGGGCCGGGGTTCGTATTTGAGCTCGCCGGCCTCGATCGCGATCTTGAGTCGATTTCGCGGCGGAGCAAGCGGACACGTGGCGAACGAAATATAGGCACAAGGCAGGTTGACCGCCTTGTTGAAATCGAGGTCGACCTGGCCCCCCTTGGGCGGCGGCGTCGAGAGCTGGCGAGCGCCTCCGTGGGTGGTTCGGCCCGAGGTCCGATCCCGAAACACGAACCAGAGCCCGCCGTCCTTGAGCTTGGCGGCCTCGAGTCGATATTCCTGGCCCTCGCGTTCGAACGTGACGTAGCCGGGGCTCTCCTCGACCTCGGTCTCGCCCACGATGGTCTCCATTCTCAGGGATACGGGCGAATCATAAGGGACGAATCTGGCCTTGATTCGCCAGTCTTCGCGTGGGGCATACCACCTCAGGCCCGCGAACGACGTTCGTTGGGGGCTCTGATTGTCCTTGAGCCGGATCGCGAACCGAGCGCCTCGCTTGATCAGGATCAGGCTCAAATCGCCGACCTTGAGGATGTCGGGCTCTCCCTCGTGATCCGACTGGATTAACCCCCGCGGAAACGGCTTTCCCGCGAGCGTGATCCTGGTTCCCCGAGCCGCCACGAATTCGGCCTGGCCGTTCGTGAGGGTGAGCGTGCCGACCTGGGCCGGGGCGTGAGCCGGCAGGACGATGTCGTTGGATGGGTCAGCGCCGATCTGGGTCGGGCCTTCGCGCAGCCAGAACAGCCCGCTCACCGAGAGCCAGCCATCCTCGGCCTTGAGCCCGGCCTCGCGGGCTCGCCGCCAGGTCTCGAGCTCGCTCAAATAACGATCATCGGCCCCAAACGCGAGGGGCGCGGCCAGAAACGCCGCCCCAAACAGTATCCAGACGATCGACGGATGGCTCATCACGCACGCCTCGGTGCCTGAGGTCCTTACGAGTACGACTGGTCTCATTATAACGCCGCGCGCGGCTTCCGAGCCATCGTGCCGATCCTGGCCGTTTTCGCGTCAACAGGCGAACCCAGGCCCAGGTAACTCGGGAGGGCGCGGGTCATTGTGACAGCGATCTGGCGGAATGCTCGGGCCGCGGCCCTCACCCGGACGATATTTCATGAATGCGCCGGCCGTGTCGAAGCGGACGAACGATGCCTGGGGATTTTCCGGCGGCTCCCTCGCGTCGATTTTCGCTGGGAAACCCCTGGATTTTCGTTGACCTCCCCGGCCTGATCGCTCAGCGTCGGTTGGGCGACGCGGGCCGACGGTTCCCGGAGCGAGGCCAGCGCGGGCAGGGGCCAGAGTGCCTCGGCAAGCCGGCGAGATAATAGGGCATGGCCCTGGGAATTGGGATGAAAGTCGTTGGGATGGATCGCCAGATCGGCGGGATCGTAGTCGTCGAAGGTGTCCGAGACGTCCACGACCGCCGTGAATCCCGCGTCTCGAGCAATGTCAAGGAGTCGCTGGTTTTCGACCTGACTGACGTATCGGCCGACGCGTGGGATGAGCATCCAGACGCAGGGCACGCCTCGCACTCGGCAGTCAGAGGCGACGGCCTTGTAAACTTCCTCGACCAATCGCCAGCGATAGGGTTCAAGATCCCTCGTGTAATCCTCGCTGGTGGCGCCCGCCTGGGAGTCAAGGTGTTTGAGAATGTCTCCATAGAGCTTGGAATCCCAGCCGACCCCCTTGGGCAAGAGATCGGCGAGCCGCCGGAGGTCCCAGCCGATGTCGGCCGCCGTGGCCTCGAACAAGACCAGATCGGGATTCATCCGCCAGCCGAGCCTCTGGAAGTGATCCCAGCGCTGGCCTGGGCTACGGCCTGGTAGCGCGAAATTAAGGAGCTCGACCTTGGGCCCGCCGAGGCGGAGCGACTGTTTGGCGAGCCAGCGCTCGAGGGAGGGCTCGAAGCCTCGTCCCTCGCCGACGCCCAGCGCGAGGCCGATCGAGTCGCCCGTCATCGCGATCCGGAAGGTTCCCGGTGGCTTGGACGGGGGATACGAGCGGTCGCGCATTCCTAGCTCATTCGTATGCCAGGTCGTCCCATTGGCTCCCACGATCGACAGGCTCGGCATCAGCACGACCTCTCTGAGCTCGGCGACCTTTCGGCAGATCGGGGGTGTCGAGTCGTGTTCGCCGCCGGCATTGAGGAGCTGGTTGTAATACCCCTGATCCTTGTGCTCGAGCTCGGTTTGGTTCAGCAGCCGCTCGAGATTCTCGATTTCGTCGCAGCAGAGGGCCCATCGCAGTCGCTCGGCTCCGCGCGGAATCCAGTCGCTCGGCATCAATTTCCAGCCCAAAAGCGCCACGGCCAACATGATACGCAAGGCCGTCCATGAGTAACGGTTCATGGTCCGTGCTCCCTTGATCAAGGGTCCCGTGCCGGGGGCGATCCAACGACGGGCTCGCCAGTTCGGCTTCACGCGGGTTATGGTCGCGTGGGTTTCAGATTTCAAGGCCCCTTCGCATCAGGTCCAGCCAGGCCCCGAGGCTAGGGCTCGACCAGATCGACCACAGCAGAGCGATTGTCGCGAAGGTGCCGGCGATGCGAACACCCTGGAGCACCCACCGCGATGGCGAACGCGACGGGCTCTCCGCGCGGCGAGCGCCCCGCCTCGCGTCGTGCTGTACGTTAATCAAGACCAAAACGCCCAGGACGCCCCAGAACACGCCATCAGGCGCGCTAAAGCCCCAAACTCCTCGCAGCCAATACGACTGGTACGCGTGCAACAGCCAGGTCGCGACGAAGACCACCGCCGTCGCCGCCGCCAGGGCGGCCGGCCGAGGCCACCGCTTCAGCCCGAAGACCACCGGGTTGAAGACGATCCGCACCATGAAGTCCTTCCAGTAAATGTTGATCCTACGCCAGTAATCGGTGAAGCTCGTCGCCAGGAGATAATTGTGATGGGTCTCGGGAAGCTGAAAGCCAAACAGGTGGAGCAAGCCGCAGGCCATGTGAAACTGACCCGAGACCCTGAGATAGAGTAAGTAATTAAAAACGATGTAACCCATCAGGCTCAGCGGGCCGTCGACGGCGTCGGAAGAGACGAGAAACATGCGATCGATCACCCGATACAGAAACAAATGCATTGTCCCTCGCGCCATCATGACCACCCCGGAGCGCTGTATCTCGTGAATTTCGCTCGCGAAATAGCCGCGCTGAAGCGCCCGATAGTCAATCACGGGGAAATGGGGGAAAACATAGTTGGGAAGTACGAAGAAATAGCTCAGTGTATCGACGAGCGACTCGGGTCCGGGGGCATGCTTGCGCTCGTAGAGATAGACGATGATTCGGAACATGAACATGGTCGCGACGACTGGGACGACGCCGGTCGAGTCGGCCTCGGCGGCCGGTCCCGTTCGCAAGCGGACGAGTGCCAGGGCCACCGCCAGCGCGGCGATCAGGCCGACACGCGCTCGCCAGGGAAGCGGCCCCGCGGCCAGGAACAGAATGACCGCAGAGATCGCCAAGGC
>JAKBAP010000449.1 GCA_021808995.1 Planctomycetota bacterium
GTGAAAACGCGTCTGGGCCAAGGTGGTCTCGCAGACGACGATTCCAGCGTCGTTCATATAATAGTCCAGCCCGCTCATGATGCCGCCTGGGTAGGTCTGCATCATGACGCGATGCCCCGAGCTGGGCTTGAGGTCAAGCCAGACGTTGTAATGGACGGCGTGAAAGAGATTCCACATGGTGATATGGCCGATGACCACCCGGCCGTCGGCCGTGGCGGGGCCGGTGGCGGCGAAGGCGCTACAGTGGGTCTCGGCCGGGGGCTTCTCGGGGCGAAGGGGGGGCTCGTCGAATCGCCGCCCTTCGAGTCCGTGGGGCGTCGAGCGGAGTGCCTCGTCAAGAAAGGTCGTCTCGACGTCGGCGTTCAAGGTGACGATGTCGAGTAGGTCGACAGCCCGGCCCTGGACGGTCGCGCCGCCGGCGGCCGCGCCGTCGGCGATGCCCTTCATTTCCTCTAGCAGTTCGGGGCTGAACTTGCGAAGGAACAGCGCGTCGGCGATGAGCCTTAGATCACGCCAGGCGTCGTCCGGGGCCTTGGAGCTTCGGTAGAGCGAAAGATCACGGATGAATCCGGCGATTTCGGTCGCGAGCAGGCGTCCGTGCTGATAGCCCCGGTCGTAGGGTTTGCCCTCGATATGCAGGACGATCCAGCCCGCCTGGGGCCTGCGCCAGCCCGAGCCCAGGCGCTCGACCGTGGCGGGGTCGATGGGCTGGCTCGAGGGGTGGGGCGGCTCGGCGGCGGCGAGCGGACCGTGGGCGAACACGGCGAACAGAACCACGATGCCAGAGCGAATCAACATGGGCGGCCTCGGCGCGGATAATCCTCGGGTCTATGACCATACCATACCCGCGCGTGGCCCGCTTTTCGAGACGCTAGCGGCAGGCCGTTCAATAGGCGTCGTCGCCCACGATCTCACCGTCGGCACGGTTGCCGAGCCGGTGGTAAACAACGGGGTCGATCGAAGTCTTCAGGAACTTCGCGGAGCCGTCGCACAAAAGGAAGTTCGCCCCCTCCGAATGATACGAGGAAAACCCGCCGACGAACTCGACCGGGACGACCCCCTGATCGACAAGAGACTGGACGGCGGCGAAATCGCGCGCGTTCGTCGAGGACCCGGCGATCGCCCCTGGAGATGGGGCGGGATCCCTGGTATTGATCCTGGCCCCGGTGTTTCGCAGGGTCGAGCGCGTGCCCGACGACCAGCCCAGGGTTGGCGTGCCAAGCTTGAACTCCCCGAGCATGAGGGTGTGCGAGGTCCCGTCGGGGATCTCGCTCGGGCGGATGTGGCTATTCAGGTACAGCACGCCCGTGTTGTCGACATCGATGGGAGCCTCGACATCGTGATGACACCCGGCGTAGTTCGAGGAGCCACGAAAGGGATTCGACGGGCAAAGCAAGGTCGAGATCGTGACGTCGAACGCGGTCTGGTTGCTCTCGGCGTAGGCACCTTGATCGAGGTTCACTCGCTTGTAGATATTCTCTTGCCCAAGATACGGAAGGATCTGGACGATCCACGAGTGGTGATAGCCGCTGGGGATGTTGAGGATCGGCCCCTTGGCCTCGACCACGCCGGGGGGCAAGACCGAGTGGACCGACGCGTAATTGGCGAGAGCGAGCCCAAGCTGCATGAGGTTATTGGAGCATTGGGTGCTTCGCGCCCGTTCGCGGATCGCCTGGATCGCCGGCAAGAGGAGGGAGATCAAGATCGCGATGATCCCGACGACGACCAGAAGCTCGAGCAACGTGAAGCCTTTTCGACGATTCATGGCGCGACGCCCCACAAGGGCCGCGGGCCGTGGCCCGCGACGAGGAGAGAATGGCTCAGAACTTATTCGAATCGATATATTCGCCGTCCGATCTGCTTCCCAAAAGGATCAGGATCGAGGGGCTGATGGTGTTTTTGAGAAACCGCACGGAGCCGTCGCCAAACAGGAAATTCGCGCCGCCGGGATGCCGGCTTGAGAAGCCGCCGACGAACTGGCCACGCGTCGCGGGATCGTCCGCGGGTGTACTGACATCGCCCTTCGCCGCCGGAACGACGATCTGCCCGGTCAGGACGGTGTTTGGGGTGGACTGGCGGTTGATGGCGGAGCCGGTGTTTCGCAGGCTGGCTCGGGTGCCGGATGCCCAGCCCTGGCCCAGGCCGTCGTTGAGCTTTTCGCCGGCGAAGATGGTCTGGGACGAGCCATCGTGGATGTCTTCATACCCGACGGCGCTATTGAGGAACAGGACCCCATTATTGTTGGCGTCGATCGGGGCCTCGGCCCCGTTGTGGCAGCCGACGTAATTGGTCAAGGGAAAGTTGGTCGCCCCCCGGTTCGCGCCGCTGTCCGACGGGCAGAGGAAGCCCTTCACCAGCGACGTCCGGGTGGTGGAATTCTCAACCTCGTAGAGCCCGACGTTCAGGTTAAAGTGATTGTAGATATTCTTGAGCTCCATGTGCGGCAAGAGCTGGGTGAGCCAGCCATGGCCGTAGCCCTTTGGCTGGTCGAGGACCGGACCTTTGTCGCCCACGACTCCAGGAGGAAGCGTCTCATGCGAGGATTCGTAATTCTGGAGCGCGATGCCGAGCTGCATCAGGTTGTTGCAGCATTGGGCGCGGCGGGCGGCCTCGCGAGCGGACTGGACGGCCGGCAATAACAGGGCGATCAAGACCGAGATGATCGCGATCACGACCAGGAGCTCGATCAGGGTGAACCCCGGGCGGCGGGGGCGAGCCCCAGCCTTGGGCGAAAGTCGCGTACGCATGCGAACGAGGGTCATCGGACGGCTCCAGATCGGGGTTTGAGATCGACGTCCAGGCGCTTCGCGCGCCGAACGCGTTCCGGGGGGTTGGGTGGAAAATCGGCGACGACCGTGATCCGGCCGCGATCGGTCCCAATGGGCTCGACCTTGATCAAGACCGCGGCGGCGGGCTCGGCCGGGTTTGACGCTCCTTGCCGCTCGAGATCGGTCGCGGCGAGGGTCCAGGTCTCCCCCTTGTAAGACGGATCGGCGGCGAGCTTGCCAAGGGCGCGCTCGAGGCCTGATTCGGCGAGCCAGTCGGCTTGAAGCCCACGCTCGAGTTCGCGGGCGACCAGTCGGCGGGCGGAGGCGATCTTGAGGATCACGCCCGAGAGCATCAGAAGGACGACCAGGCAAACGATGACGGCAACCACCGTGAGCCCCTCGCGAGGGGCCTGGCGCTGGGATCGGGCGTGGATCATGGTGCCCCCTTGCGAGGAGTCTCGCCCCGGCCCTGGTCCTTGCCGACGGAGGCAAGAATCTCAAGCGGGGGCGCGGTCGATCCAGTCTTGTCGGCCGGAGGATGGACAACCAGGACGACGAATTCGCGACCGGCGATCAAGCGCGATTCGAAGGTCGCGGACGCCCCTCGAGCCAGCACGCACTCGTCTCGACCCGCGAAACGACCCGCCCGCGATTGCTCGCGGAGGATTAGCGATCCCTTGGGCCGATATTCAACCCGCGAGCCAGGACCGACCTCGAGAATCAGCCGGCCCACGGCTCCGTCGTTCTCGACCTTGACGCGGGCGGCGGCGTGGGCGTCGGAGCGAAACCCCCGGGAGAATCGCTCGAGAGCGGCCGAGACGGTCAATCGCGCCTGGTCGTCGGAGCCCAGCCGGAGCATGATCTGGATCAAGAGGGTCGCGAGCCCCAGCGCGACGGCGACGCCGCTCATGACCACGACGGTCTCGATGATGCTCATACCCCGGCGATCGTCACCTGAACGAGCCTTGATCATGGCCGCCCCCCCTTGCGATTGATCCACGAGACGAGCACGAGAGGGCTCTCCCACTCGCCCGAGCGCGCTCGCCAGCGAAGTGTGATCGCGATTCGCCTGGCGTCCCGCTCCGAGTCGGCCACGGCCACCTTGAGCTCGGCGCTCGGGAGCGAACGTTTCGCCCCCGCGGAGAGCGCGACCGATTTGGCCAGATCGGGCGTGACCTGGTCAAACGGCCGGGCGGTGATTTGTTCCATGAGATTGGCGACCTCGATCAATGCCCGGTCGCGCCGTTCGGCCCCCCGCCGGCCTCCAGCGGCCGCGCCCAGGATCTGGACCGTCAGGGTCATCGCCATCACGAGCATCATCAGGGCGAGGGCGGACTCGAGCAGGAGCGAGCCTCGACGCACACTCCTCTTATGACTACATGGTGTTATCATACCGACGAAAGCTCCGAAATGAGCTTGACCAGCGGGGCGAAGAATCCCAGGGCGATCACGAAGACCACGAATCCAATCATGAGCAAAAGCAT
>JAKBAP010000037.1 GCA_021808995.1 Planctomycetota bacterium
AACAGGCGGGGGGAGCGATTCAGGACCCAGGCGGGACGGCTCCCGACATTCGGACCCTACGCACGACCTGTTAGTATGGTGACTGGCTCGCCATCGTTCAACCGCTCGGGTCTTGATTCTCACCCGCCGGGCGACCACAACGAAACAGCGATCATTGCGTCTTGACCTTCTCGCTCACGCGTACGACGGCGGGATCGGCCCTGGGAGGCAGGCGGTGGAACGGTTGGATCGGTTATTGGAACCGCATGCCAGGGTGCGGGTTGCGCGTCCGGGCCGGCCGGATCCGGAGGGGCGTTGCGTCCTCTACTGGATGCAGCGCTCGCAGCGGGGACGCGACAACGGGGCGCTCAATCTGGCGATCGCGCTGGGGAACGCCCTGGGTTTACCGGTGGCCACGGTTTTCGGGCTGACGGCCGACTATCCGGGGGCGGAGCGGCGGCATTATCGATTCTTGCTCGAGGGCTTGGTCGACGCGGCGGCGGATCTCGAGGACCGAGGCGTGCCCTTGCTCCTGGGGCTCGGCCGGCCAGACGAGGTCGTGCTCCGATTCGTCAAGGCGCTCTCACCGGCGATCGTGATCGGCGACGAAAACCCGGTCCGCCCCGGCGTGTTCTGGCGCGAGCGAGTGACGGAGGGGCTTTCGATGCCCCTGCGATTCGTCGACACCGACGTGGTTGTCCCGACATCGTTCTTTCCCAACGAGGAATTCGCCGCGCGAACGATCAGGCCCAAGATCCACCGGCTCTGGAACGAGTATCTGAAACCGATCCCGAACCCGGTGGCCAAGACGCGATTCACGACTCCGCTCGCGGTCGAGGGGGCAAGGCTTGAGATCGAGCCGCTCATGGAAGCGCTCAAGGTCGGCGGGGCGGGCGAGGTCGCCGGCTATCGCGGCGGCTCGCGCGAGGCCGAGCGCAGGCTCACGCGGTTCCTAGGCGAGAGGCTTTCGCGCTATGAGTCCGAGCGTAATCAACCAACCCCCTACATGACCAGCGAGCTGTCCGCGCATCTGCATTTCGGCCATATCAGCCCGCTGACGATCGCGCTCGCCATCCGATCGGCCGACGCGCCCCAGGAATCGATCGCCTCGGCGCTCGAGGAGCTGATCGTGAGGCGGGAGCTGGCGATCAATTTCGTCGCGCGAAACCCCCGATACGACCAGCTCGCCGGATGCCCTGACTGGGCGCTCAAGACCCTGCGCGCTCACGCGAACGACCCCCGACCCTTCCACTATTCCAAAGCCCAGTTCGAGGATGCCGCGACCCACGACCACGTCTGGAACGCCGCCCAAAGGGAGATGACCATCACGGGACGCATGCATAACTATTTGCGCATGTATTGGGCCAAGAAAATCCTGGAATGGACTCCGGACGCGGAGACCGCGTTTGGGATCGCGCTGGAATTGAACGATCGCTATGAGATGGACGGGCGCGATCCCAATGGCTACACCGGGGTGGCGTGGGCGATCGGGGGCAAGCACGACCGGCCCTGGCCAGAGCGGCCGATTTTTGGGACGGTCCGGTACATGAACGAGGCGGGCATCAGGCGGAAGCTCGATTGCGAGGCGTATCTCGCGTGGGTGAGCGCGCTTGGGTGAAAAGCGCATGGCCGACGCGAGGCGTGCGCCACGGGCCGATTCGGCGGGGGCACCAACGCCTGTCGGCGTATTCGTCGGGTCAGGGGAGGGTCGAGTAGATCACGATGTTGCCGGCGATCAGGAGGGCGCTTTCGTGGGTGTAGCCCTTGCATTCGATGCCGGTGGCGCGTTCGAGGGCGCATCCAATGTCGAGCTTGGAGTAGATGATCGCCCAGTGTTCGTTGATCTTAACTCCCTCGAGCTGGGGGAAATCGCGTCCGCCGCCGGCGGCCTTGGTGTACTGAACGGTGGAAAGGTCAGCGCCAACCTTCGTGGTATAGAGCGGGTCGTCCTTCGGGATGGGGACCAAGGGGTTGTTGGGAAACAGCACGGCGACGACCTTGCGAAACGAGGCGTCGAACGGCGGGCTGCCGCAGGCCGCGTCGGCGAACAGGGTCCCGCCGCCGGGGTCGATATGCTTGCGCAGGGCCTCGAGATCCTCCTGGCCAAACGAGATCGCCGCCCGACCGTGAATGTAGATCAAGGGGTAATAGATCAGGTCGGGGTCGCGCGGGAAGAGGTCCTTTTGCTTGAGGACGACATTGAAGAAATAAGGAGGGCGCTGAAGGGCGTCCATGAGGTTGGGGATGGCCTGGGGAGCGATGTTCCAGTCGCCGGCGTGCTTGAGCTTGGCGACGCGAATCGCGCCTCGCTTGATGGCGACCGCTCGGGGGTCGCGAACCGTCCGAACCGTGAGCTTATCCGCCGGCGTTTCTCGCCCGGTCGCGTAGTCGACGATGTTTTGGCCGACCTTGATGGATTTGATCACCGCCGGCGAGGTCGCGTTCCGCTCGGACTGGTTCCAATAGCACGACAGATCCACGGGCGAGTAGACGAGCACGGTTCGGCAGCCATGCTCGATGCCCCAGAGCGGGTGAATGTCGGGAGAGAGCAGGTGCTTGGCGCGCCAGATCGGGTGTTCATCGGAGAGGGGCCGGAGCTTGAATTGGTCCTCGGGAAAGATCTCCTGGACGAGCTGTTTGAAGCCCCGGTCGAATTCGGGGCTAGAGCAGCAGGCGTCGGCGACCAGGAATCCACCTTGCTCGAGATAGTCCCGGAGTTTTTGCTTGGCGGCCGGTGAGAGCTCGGGGGCGTGATGCCCGGTCATGAAGGCGATCGGGGCCTGGAGCAATTCCGAGACGGTCGCCGCGCCGGGATCGACCACCTGCCAGGTCAGGAGCGTCTTCCAATCGTTGGAGACCACATTGACCAGGTTTCGCACGTCGTCGGGGTCGTTTTGCCAGTCGCTTCCTGGTCCGTGGCGGAGCTTGTTGATCAGCACGGGGGCACGACCCTTGGCCAGGAACAGGAGGGCGAAGCTCGTGGCGAGGACGGGGTCGTCCTCGGTGAGGGCTCCGCGCCAGAATCCGCTCAGGCGGTCTTGCTCGTGGACGAGCTTTTCAGCGCCCAGGCGATACCAATCGTGCTGGCCCAGGAATCGCACGCCAGCCATTCGGCCCGCCCGTTCGAGGCCATAGAGATAGTAAAACCGCCATTGCTGGCCGTTGCCAAAGTTTTGGCCGACCTGGAAATGGTTGGCGAGCCAGTTCAGGCCAAGCTGAATCCGCCTGTTGACGCCCCCCTTGCCGCAATCGACGATGGCGTCGCCGCGGAGGTATTCTTGATCCTGAAACCGCGCGAGCCCGGAGATGATCAGGCTCGAGAGCCCCGCGCAAGTCATGCTGGCGGTGGCGTTTGACGAATCAGGATGGTAGGCCCAGCTTCCGTCGGCCTTTTGACTTCGCTCCCAGTATTCGCGGGCTCGTGCCCAGACCTCGGGCCGAACGGCGACGCCCGCCTCGCTGGCGGCGTAAAGCGCCAGCAAGGCGTATTGGGAGTTGGAATTATCGCCGGGTCGGCCGCGTTTGGTCTCGTTATAGCTCCACGAGCCCGGCCAGGGGATGGGGTCGTTGGCGCGAATCTGGGCGTTTTCGAGCCAGGCGACGTTGGCGGCGATGCGGAGCTGATCACGCTCGGGCTGCGCCATCGCGAAGACCATCGTCTGGAGCGCGATCGAATAGGTATTGCGAAGGTCGTCGGCCGAGGACTGACGAAGGAAATCCAGGGCCCGCTTGAGGCCAGGGGAGCCGGGTTTCTCGCCCGTGGTGAGCAAGGCGAGCGTGACCAAGCTGGTCATCCCAGTGCGGGCGTCCTTTTCCGCGTCGGGCCAGGAGCCGTCGGCACGCTGGGTGGATTTCAGATATCGCACGCCGTCCTTGATCGCGCGCTCGACCTCGGCGGCGGTGACGGCCCCCTTGGCCTGTGGCGCGACCAGGGTCGCCACGATGCCAAGAGTGGCCGCGACAGTCATCACTTGAGCAAGGGTCGCGTTGAATCGCATGGGTCGAGCTCGAGATTCGAGGCGCCGACAGGCCGTGGCCAGAACGTGGATACCGCTCTCCCAGCATCGCATAAGCATCGACGGCGCGACAAGAGCGTAAGCCTCGGGCACTGGACCGGGAACCGGAAACCGCGGCCCCCGATCACGGGGCCGCGAGCTCCGGCGGGAACGCCCTGTCACCGGCCATGGATCCGAAGGCGGGCATTCCTACCCAGGCGATCAACGGCGAAGACACTGCCACCATCCGCCGAGACCAAGAGCGGTCCCAAGCTCAGCGAGTCTCCCGCCGACGACACGGCGAAGGTCTCGGGTTTGACACGCGGACGGTTGGTCTTGGGATCGATCTCGATCTCACGCTCCTTCAAGCTTCCCGTGGCCTGGCCAGGTCGCCGGGCCAGATAGACGAGGCGGATTCGCTCTCCCTGGATGGCGACGTTGGGATAGCGCTCAGTCGTCTCGGGCCCCTCGAGAGGCTCGCCGCGAAGGTTCTGGAGTGGGCCGGCGGCGACGATCTCCACCCCCTCGTCATCTAGCTCTAACCACCAGAGCCTGGCCGGCTCGAAAACCCTTCGCTCCTTCGGGGCGCCAGGCAGGCAGATCGCGGCGAAGACCAGCTTCCGGAGCCGGGGATCGCTCGAAACGACGGGGTCATAGAGCAAGACAGGCTGGTCGCCGGCAAGCGTTCGCGTCCACGAGACCGGGCGAACCCGCGCTCGCCCCCCGGTCGGCCGCGAGTTCTCGGAAGCCAACCCCCCATCCAGCGCCGCGGCATCGAGCTCGAGGTCGGCGCGGTACAGCCTTCCGTCCGCCGCGGGAAACACGATGGCCCCCGGCCTGTTCGGTAGCCAGCACGGACGCCCCGTGGGAAGCAGATCCAACGGCGATCGCTGAACCACGGTCGCCTCGGGCAACCGGAGCACGCCCAGGCCCCAAAGCGGAAGGTCGGTGTGTTCCCGGTGCGACCGAACCCACCTCCCGACCGCGAGGAGCTTTCCCTCGCGATCGCGCCACGGAGAGACCGACAACAAGCCCCAGCCCTCGTTGTCGGGAAGGCGGATCGGCTCATGCTCGCCCGTCCGCGTGTCGACCAACATCTGCTCGCCCTCCGCCGCGCGACGCCCCCCCACGGGGACCGTGTCGGAAAACGCGGGACGCGGCAGATAATAATCCGTTGACCGGGAGTTCAATCCTCGCGTCCCCAGGACTCCAAGCCCCAGTGCCGTGACCATGTAACAAACCAGCAGCGCGATCAATCCACGTACAAGTGTCATCAGTGTCATTTTTGTTCGCTTCCTCGAGGAGGCCCACGCAAGGTCCAGGCGGTCGCCGTGGCGTGAACAACGCCGAGGGGCGATCGCAAGCACGAAACGATTCAGAACCAAACCGGACTCGATCCCCGGCGAGGGGGGCCGATCAGGTTAGTTCAAAACCTTTCGACGTCCAGGTCTTGCGCGATCCAGAACGGGAATTTCCAAGGTCGTAATGAAGACCGAAACAGGGAAACCAGCGGAGGAAATACCGGCGGTTGGCCGGTCGGCCCTTGATGAGAGAGGGATAAGGGCCAGTTGGGATCTCGAGGAATCACACGGGACGAGCCCCACGCGAATTCCTGAGCACAAGGGAGGCGTCGAGTTTGTGAGCCGAAAAGTTCAACGGATTCGAGCCTCATGGAAGGAACCGTACCTTCGCCGACTCCAATGGCGGCGACGAGGAGACAGCATCGCAATTCCCGGGCCACGACCCCATCAGGTGCCTTAGTTGGCGTCGGAATTCAACCGCCCCGCGGACGTAAAGTCATCGAAAACAGCGTGTTAAAACGACGATCTCGAATACGCCTAACAAGGCCATGCCGTCGGATTCTCCGCGTGTCTTTGTGATCGAGTTGCTGTCTGGGTCGGCACGTTGCCGCGCGATGGGGCAGGGGTGTTCCGATTTCCGCATGGGTTTCGCGCCTTCGCTTCCTGGGAAGCGGCGATGGCCGGGCGATTGGGATGGCCTGGGTAATGTCGATGCCCTCGCGCGGTCGCGACGTGGGGCGTGGGTTTCTGGCGGTGGTTGGGCGGGCGGTCGCTTGTGTCGGCTTGGGCGGGCGTCATAAGATGGTGAACTCCGACGAGTCGAGCCCTGGTCTCGGCTTTCCCGATGCGTCGACGCCGCGGAGCGAGGGCTTCGCTTGCGAATCGAGGTGGCGGCCGTGTCGAGAGTGTCTTTCTCGTCCGTGTGAACCAGGGCCGCGGCTTTTCCTCCCAAGGTGGGTCGTTACCTCGCATGTCGACAGCAGGCGATCGGATTTCTCAGCTTCTCGACGAATTTCGCAATTCGCGCGACGTCATGGTCACGGAGCTCTCGAAGGTCATCATTGGCCAGCGTGAGGTCATCGAGCTCATTCTCGCGGCGATCTTCACCCGTGGGCACGTCTTGCTGGTGGGGGTGCCGGGGTTGGCGAAGACCCTGCTCGTGAGCTCGATCGCGCGGATTCTGGACGTCGGTTTCAAGCGCATCCAGTTCACGCCGGACCTGATGCCGTCGGACATTACGGGGACCAACGTCCTCGAGGAGCCGGAGGCGGGTCGGAGGGCCTTTCGGTTCGTACCGGGGCCGCTGTTTTCGAACATCATCCTGGCCGACGAGATCAACCGCACGCCCCCCAAGACCCAGGCCGCCTTGTTGCAGGCGATGCAGGAGCGCGAGGTGACGGTCGGCCAGGAAACCTTGCACTTGCCCGAGCCGTTCTTCGTGATCGCCACCCAGAACCCCATCGAGCAGGAGGGAACGTATCCGCTTCCGGAAGCGCAGCTTGATCGGTTCATGTTTGACGTGAGGGTCGGCTATCCGAGCCTTGACGAGGAAAAAAAGATCTTGCTCTCGACCACCAAGGGAGAGACGCCAGAGCTCAAGAAGGTCCTCTCGGGCAAGGCGATCGTGAATTTGCAAAAGCTGGTGATGTCGGTGCAGGTCTCGGAATACGCGGTCGATTACGTGACCCGGCTGGTGCGGGCGACGCGCCCGGCGGATGAGAAATCGCCCCAGTTCATCAAGGATCTGGTGGATTATGGAGCGGGGCCCAGGGCGGGTCAAAACCTGATCCTGGCGGGGAAGGCGATGGCGGCGATGGATGGCCGGTTCAGCGTCTCGCTGGACGACGTCAAGAAAGCGGCCGTGCCGGTGCTTCGGCACCGGATCAACACCAACTTTCAGGCGCAGGCCGAGGGGCAGACCACCGACTCGCTGGTTCGCAGGCTGATCACGGAGATCCGCGAGCCGGAAACGCCCAAGTACGAGCGCCAACCGACGAAATAACCGCGAATCGACGGACGAGAGCGGCCGAACCGCGTACAATGCTCGTGGTAGGCGGGATCGAGACCTGGGGAGCGTCATCGTGGCTGGGACGGCCGAGAAATACCTGAAGCCCGAGGTCATCCGTCAGGTTTCCCGGCTCGACCTCCGCGCCAAGTTCATCGTCGAGGGCTTCATCGCGGGCTTGCACGCGAGTCCGTTCCAGGGTTTCTCGGTCGAGTTTTCGGAGCATCGCAAGTATTCGTCCGGCGACAACATCTCGGACATCGACTGGAACGTCTTCGCCAAGACCGACCGATTTTACGTCAAGAAATTCCAGGCCGAGACCAATCTCACGGGCTATCTGGTGATGGATCTCTCCGCGTCGATGGGTTATACCTATCGGCAGGAGCTCACGAAATTCGAATACGGCGTGAGCCTGGCGGCCGCGCTGGGCTATTTGATGATTCATCAGCAAGACCCCGTGGGGCTGATCGCCTTTGACGAGAAGGTCCGCCAGAGCCTGGCGCCGGCCTCCAAGCGCTCGCAACTGGGTAACATCCTTTCGATGCTGGCGAGGCTAGGTCCGAGTGGGGCGACCGACATCTCGGCGAGCCTGCACCAGGTGGCTGGAATGCTGAAGCATCGGAGTCTGGTCATGATCTTCAGCGATCTCCTGGGCGATCACGACGCGATTCTCAAGGCCTTTCACCGGCTCAGGTTCGCGGGTCACGACCTGATTGTCTTTCATATCCTGGACGAGGCCGAGGCGGAGTTTCCCTTCGAGGGGATGCTTTTGCTCGAGGATAACGAGACCCATGAGACCATCGAGGTCGACGCCGACGCGATCAAGGCCGACTATCTCGAGGAGGTCGCGCGGTTCCGGGCGAATTACAAGGCCGACTGCGTCCGCGCCCGGATCGATTACGTGCCGCTTCACACGGGGGTGCCGTTCGACAAGGCGCTCATGAGTTACCTGTCGTTGCGTCAGGCGAGGGCCTAGGGGAGGGGCGGCGGTGGAGATGTCGCTCTTGAACGCGGGGCTGGCGGCCGGGGCCGCGCTCGCGGCGATTCCGGTGCTCTTGCACTTATTCATGCGTCAGACGCCGAAGCACGTGGTTTTCCCCGCGCTGCGGCTGATTCGCGAGCGGCAAAAGCGCTCGCGCAAGCGCATGCGCATCAAGAACTGGTTGTTGCTCCTGGCCCGGATGGCGGTTCTGGCCTTGATGGCGCTTGCCCTCGCGCGGCCGCGGCTTTATTCCGAGGCACCCCTAGGGGACGAGACGGCCCCGACGGCCCTGGGGCTGGTTTTCGACACGAGCCTGTCGATGGGATATGTCGAGAAGGACAAGTCGCGGCTTGACGAGGCCAAGGATCGAGCGCGTGAGATCCTGGGTCGGCTTCCCGATTCGAGCCTGGTCTTCGTGGTCGATTCGGCCGCTCCCGGGGTTCCCTCGGGCTTGCCGGCGGCGGCGGCGCTCAAGGTGGTCGACGGCCTTTCGGTCCAGCCGGTCAATCGTCCCTTGAACGCCGCGATGGGGCAGGTTTACGCGGGCATGGCCGAGTGCGACCGGCCGGTCCACATGGTCTACGTCATGACCGATCTCGCGCGGTCGGCGTGGTCGCCGGACCGGCCGGCGGAGGGGCTCGATCTGGTCGCGACCAAGGGTAAGGACAAGGGCAAGACCGGATCGGCCAGGCCTCGAACGGCGACGTTCATCATGAGCCTCGCCCCGCGCGAGCCGCGCAACGTCTCGGTCGAGGAAATCCAGCCATCCGCCGGGGTGGCCACCGACGGCGAGCCCTTGTCGCTCGCCGCCGTGGTCCGATCGCAGGGGACGGCCCCGGTGACTCGCTCGGTCGAGTTTTACCTGGACGATAAGAAACGGGGCGAGCAGCAGGTCACGATCGAGCCTGGCGGCCAGGCGACCGCGCGGTTTCAGACGCCCCCCCGGTTTGGCGATGGGGTGGTGCATCGAGCGGAGATCCGGATCTCGGGCGAGCCCGATCCCCTCACCGACGACGACCGCCGCTGTTTCACGTTCAAGGTTCGGCCCCCCCTGCGGGCGCTTTTGATCGCGGATTCGAGCATCGACTCCGAATTCGTGGCGGCCGCTCTCGATCCCGACCCGACCGCCGCGACCCGCTCGGTCCGGGTCGAGCGGGCTCGACCCGCAGACCTCGCCCGCATGCGCGGGGACGACCTTCGGGGGTTCGCCGCGGTCTTTCTCTTGTCGGTCGCCGAGCTCGACGACATGGGCTGGGGGCTGCTCGCCCAGTATGTCCGCGATGGAGGCGGGCTGGTGGTCTCGCTGGGTCCCCGGACCTTGCTCGAGAATTTCAGCGGCGTCGTCCCGAGCCAGCTACTCCCAGCCAAGCTCGCCGCCAAGGCCGTCGCTCCCGACGGGGCGACTTTTGGCAAGGTCGCCGATCTCACCCACCCCCTGTTCGACCAGCATGGCAAGGAGCTCGCCGCCCAACTGGGGTTGGTTCCCGTCTTTCGCTACTGGAATGTCGTCCCGACCGAAAACGCCGGCCGAGCCCTGGTCTCGTATTCGAACGGAGCGCCTGCCTTGGTCGAGCGTGTCTTCAAGGGGCCCCGATCGGGCCGCGTCCTGCTCTGGACCACTCCGTTGTCCCAGCTCCCCTCCGCGGCGCCCGACCCGCGAAGGAATCCGAATCTCTGGAACCTGTTCCCGAACCCGAGCTCGGGCTGGTCGTTCCTGGTCTTGATGGATCAAACGGTTTCGTATCTCGCCGGGGCGACCAGCGATCAACTGAATTTCGAGGCGGGCGAGACCGCGCTCATCGCGCTTGATCCTCAGTCTCGCTTCAGTCGGTTTCTCTTGACCTCGCCCGATGGCAAGACCACCGAGGAGCTCACTCCGTCGCCCACGAATCAGTTTCTCGAGGTGGTCGCGCCCCGGGCGCTTGGCCCGTGGAAATTGAGCGCGATCGGACCCGACAACCAGGCGACCGCGATGGGTTTCTCGGTCAATGTGCCTCGTGGCGAGAGCCGTCTGACACCGCTGGAACCGAGCGACCTGGACGTGATTTTTGGCAAGGACGGCTATCAGTTGGCCCAGGACGTCCAGACCTTCAAGGACCAGGAGCGAACGATGCGGGTCGGGCATGAGATCTTCCCCTGGCTGATGTTCTTGATCATGCTGGTGATCACGGTCGAGGGCATGGTGGCCAACACGTTTTACAAGGAAGCCAAGACCGCCGAGCCGGCCGCGGCGTAGTATCATGGCCAGTCGGCGGGTGATCGGGGCGTCACAATCAATCGATCCGGACATCGTCCACGCGAGCCCACCATGTTCAGGGGATTTTCGGTTAGCCTGACGCCCATCGCCGCCTGGCCGCTGCTTTTGGGGGCGTCGCTAGCGGTTCTATGGCTGACGATCTGGGCTTACCAGAAGCGGCTCCGCGGCACGCGGGGTTGGTGGCGGCATCTGGCGCTTGGGCTTCGGCTGGCGGCCCTGGCCCTCTGTTTCCTGGCGGCCCTTCGGCCGTCGGTGATTCTCAAGGAAAAGAAGCGCCAGGCGGCGTCGATGGTCTTTCTGGTCGACACCAGCACGAGCATGCGGATCGGTGACGAGGTCGGGGGTAAGAGCCGTAACGAGGTCGCCCTGGGCGTCCTTGAGAAGGCCCGGGAGGCGACGAAGGGGCTTGAGAAGGATCTCGAGGTCAAGGTTTACGGCTTTGACACCGCGCTCAGCGAGCCCAAGGACGGCGTGATCGCCCCGCCCAAGGGGAACGAGACGGCCCTGGGGGCGGCCATGCTCGAGGTCCAGAAACGCCAGGAGGGGACGAGCAAGCGGCTCGCCAGGTTGGTGGTGATCTCGGATTTCAGCTCGAACGCGGGGCTCAATCCCTTGATCGCGGCCGAGCGATACCGAGGGCAGGGGGTGCCTGTCTCGACCGTCGGCGTGGGGACTGAAAACGCCGGCGCTCAGTCTCGCGACCTCGCGGTGAGGGATCTGGTGGCGAGCCCGACGGTCTTCGTGAAAAACGAGCTCCAGGTCAAGGGGAGCCTGATCGCGCGCGGATTCGCCAATGAATGGCTCGATGTCGAGCTCCTGGTCGAGGGACAAGAGGCCCCCGTCGCCAAGATGCAGGTGAAAGCGCCCGAGGACGCCCAGGTCATTCCCTTGTCGGGGCTGAAATACGTCCCCCAGACCCCTGGTGAAAAGAAAATCACCCTCAAGGTCGCCAAGCGCGATGGCGAGCTGGTCGAGAGCAACAACGCGGTCAGTACCTTCGTGACGGTCCTGTCGGGGGGGCTCAACGTCTTGTTTTTGCAGGGACCGAATCTCACCTGGGATTATCGTTATTTGATGCTCGCGATCGGCCGATCACCCGACATCCTGGTCGAGGGGGCGCTTTTGCGAAAGCCGGCCGACGGCGACAAGAGCGAGATCGACGACGCCGAGTTCACTCCTGGCCGATACAACGTTTATGTACTTTCCGATATCGCCGCGAATTTCTTCACCCGCAAGCAACAGCGAATGCTCGCCGAGGCGGTGAGGAAAGGGGCTGGCTTCATGATGCTGGGGGGGCATTCGAGCTTTGGCGCGGGGGGATGGGCGGAGACCGAGGTCGCGAGCATTTTGCCCACGGCGATCCATCCCGGCGATGGTCAGCTCGAGCCCGAGGGGGGGCTCAAGTTCGTCCCTAGCCCGCTTGGGCTTGATGGTTATTTGCTACAGGTGGGACCGACCAAGGCCGAGAGCGCCCGGATCTGGGAGGCGATGTTCCCGATCCAGGGGGCGAACCGCCTGGGAGAGCCCAAGCTGGGGGCGACCATCCTGGCCTCGACCCCGGCCCCCGACCCCGAGCCGCTCATGCTCAGCATGCGGGTCGGCGAGCTCGGCCGGGTCATCGCCTACGGCGGCGAGACCTGGGTCTGGGCCCGAGCCACCGAGGAGGGCCGGCTCGCCCACCGCCGATTCTGGCGGCAGGTCATCTTCTGGCTCGCTCACAAGGAAAACGACAGCGACGACCACGTCAATCTCGTGCTCGAAAAACGCAGGATCGCGGTCGGCGACAAGCTCGACCTCAAGGTGTCGGCCCACGATTCCAAGGGGAACGCCATCACCGGCGTGAGCTATGAGGCCAAGGTCGAGCGCGAAGGGACAACCCCCGTCACCCAACCGATCGAGGTCTACGAACAGGGGGCCGAGGCCAAGGGCTCGATCTACGCCGCCGAAAACGTGGGCGTCCCCGCCGCGTACACCATCTCGATCGTCGCCCGTAAGGATGGCAAGGAGCTCGGCCGCGATTCCGCCCGATTCCTGGTCTACCAAGACGACCGCGAGCTCGAGAACCCCTCCGCCGACCTGAAGCTCGCCCGCGATATCGCCGAGATGACCGGCGGCGAATTGGTCAGCCCCGAGATGCTCGCGAGCCACCTGAAAAGCCTCGACAAATCCGCCTTCACCGAATACCTGAGCCCCACCGAGTACAAGGTCTGGGACAACTGGCCGTTCTTGCTGCTCTTTACCTTGCTGCTCTCCCTCGAATGGTGGCTCCGCAAGCGCCACGGCTGGGTTTGAGTCGCCTGGTGACAATCCTACACAAGAGGGAAACCACCGAGGGATTCCGAGAGACCGGTCATGAGACTGTCGACTCGCCCCGGTTGTTCACGATACGATAGGATTCATCGTGAACCCGTCGTGAAAGAGAGCGCTCGGCGCAGGCGAGGAGGCGCTCGATGTCGGACCCATTGGATCTCAAGCGTGTCGACCACGTGCGGATGTTCGTGGGCAATGCGCGGCAATCGGCCTACTTTTATCGCAATGCCTTTGGCTTTCAGGTGGCGGCCTACGCCGGGCTCGAGACCGGCCTCCGCCACGAGGCCGCCTATGTGCTGCGCCAGGGCAAGATCACGATCGTGTTGGCCTCGCCCCTGTCGGGCGATCATCCCGAGGCGAACCGGTTGATCCGCCATGGCGACGGCGTCCAGACGATCGCGCTCGAGGTCGGCGACGTGCCGGCGGCCTACGAGGCCGCGATCTCGCGCGGGGCGGTGTCGGCCGCGCCCCCCACGAGCGTCGAGGACGACAACGGAGTTTACGTGTCGGCCCAGATCAGGGCCTATGGCGACACGACTCACACATTCGTTGATCGGTCGCGGTATCGAGGCGTGTTCGCGCCGGGGTATCGGCCGCTCGACGCCGACCGTTACAGTCCGCGCACCTTTCACGACGTCGGTCTGCGGGCGATCGACCACATCGTGGCCAATGTCGAGGAAGGCCAAATGGGGGCCTGGGTCGAATACTACGGCAAGGTCATGGGTTTTTCCACGCTCGTGAGCTTTGACGATAAGGACATCAGCACGGAATACTCAGCGCTGATGTCGAAGGTCGTGGCCGACGGCCGGGGCCGGATCAAGTTCCCGATCAACGAGCCGGCCAAGGGGAAACGGCGGTCGCAGATCGAGGAATTCCTGTCGTTTTACGACGGACCGGGCGTCCAGCACATCGCGCTCGCGACGGGTGACATCGTGAAGAGTGTCCGGGCGATGGCGGCGAACGACGTCTCGTTTCTCAAGGTTCCTGGGAGCTATTACGAGCTGCTCCCGGAGCGAGTCGGCGCGATCGACGAGGACATCACCGAACTGGCCGAGCTGGGGATTCTGGTCGATCGCGACGACGAGGGGTATTTGCTTCAGATTTTCACCAAGCCCGTGGCCGATCGGCCGACGCTCTTTTTCGAGATCATCCAGCGGCGAGGCGCGAGGAGCTTTGGCAAGGGGAATTTCAAGGCGCTCTTTGAATCGATCGAGCGCGAGCAGTCGCGGCGTGGGACGCTTTAGGGGCGAAAGGAGGGTCCGCCGCGAGGCGGACGCGCGAAGTCGATGAGACGTCCGGTTCCAGAGGCGCGGAGCATCAGGGACTTTTACGCCTTCGAAGAGCACGTGGCGACCTGCCGGAAACATCGGGGTCAAGAGGTCCCGCGCGAGTGGTATCTCGCGCCGACGTTTTACTTTTCCAACGCGACGGCGATCGTGAAGGACGGGGCGGTCGTCTTTCCCCCGATCGGCTGCGAGGCCCTCGATTTCGAGCTCGAGCTCGCCTGCGTGATCGGCCGGACCGGCCGCGACCTTCCCGCCGATGATCGGGCACTCGACGTGGTCCTGGGCTTTACCGTGATGAACGATTGGAGCGCCCGCGACATTCAGCGCGTCGAGATGGCGGTCGGCCTGGGGCCCAGCAAGGCCAAGGATTTCGCCACCTCGCTTGGTCCCGAGGTCGTCTCGTTCGACGAGCTCGCCGACGTCTATCGGGGGGGGCGATTCCACCTGGAGATGACCGCCGCGGTCAACGGCCGGGTGTGGTCGCGGGGCAACGCCGCCGCCATGCACTGGACCTGGCCCCAGATCCTGGCCCATGCCAGCCGAGACGCCACCCTCCTGCCCGGCGACATCATCGGCTCGGGCACCGTCGGAACCGGCTGTATTCTCGAGCTCACTCCCGAGGCCGTCGGGGGCTGGCTCAAGCCGGGAGACATCGTCGAGCTTTCGATCGAGCGAATTGGGACCCTGCGCAACCGCGTCGTTCCCCATCCTTGAACCGCCTGGAGCCTCCTTCATGCCGGCCTATCTCACGCGTGGGCTGATCCCCCGCAAGCGGCACATCGCCCTGAAGCGCCAGCCGGGCTTCCGGAACGAGGGGATTCATTATGAAGAGGTCGTCACGCGAGCGGGTTTTTCCGGTGGTTATACCATTGCCTATCACCTTCGCCCACCGACCCGCGTCAGGAAGGTCGAGCCCGCCGGCCTGCTCGAGTCCCACCTCGTGGACGAGCCCGCGCTGCGGCATCATCACCTGAAAACGACCCCTCTTAAGCGCGTGGGCGACCCCGTTTCCGGCCGGGTCGCCCTCATGGGCAACGAGGATGTCGTCCTCTCCCTTTGCCGCCCAGCACGTCCGCAAGCCGAGCTCTATCGCAACGCCGCCGCCGATGAGCTGATCCTTGTCCACTCTGGCCACGGCACGCTCCATACCATGTATGGAACGGTCCCTTTCCGGGATCTCGACTATGTCGTGATTCCCCGCTCGACGACCTACCGGATGGACTTCGAGCCCGATTGCGAGCCGGCCTTGCTCGTGATCGAATCGGCGGGCCATCTGGGGATTCCAGCCCGATACCTGAACCAGGAAGGTCAGCTCAAGCTGGGAGCCCCCTACGCCGAGCGCGACCTGCATGGACCCGATCTGGCGGTCGTCGATCGCGAGGAAGACACGACCGTACTCATCAAGGACGGCGCACGGCTCACGCGGTATACGCTGGCACATCATCCCTTTGACGTCGTCGGCTGGGACGGCATGGTTTATCCGTATACCCTGAACGCGCTCGATTTCGAGCCCATCACCGGGAGGGTCCATCAGCCGCCGCCAGTGCAACAGACCTTTGACGCCCAGGGGTTCGTGGTCTGCACCTTCGCTCCTCGGATGCTTGACACTCATCCCGAGGCGATCAAGGTCCCCTACGCGCATTCCAACGTCCAGGCCGACGAGGTGCTCTATTACGTCCTGGGCAAATTCGGCAGCCGCCGCGGGGTTGAATCGGGCTCGATCACCGTCCATCCCCGCGGAATCCCCCACGGACCGCACCCTGGCACGATCCTCGCCAGCCGCGACTTGACCCACACCGACGAGCTGGCGGTCATGCTCGACACCGAGCGCCCGCTCGCCCTATCGCGGGCGGCCCTAGACCTCGACGATCCTTCGTATCCCTATACCTGGATGGAATGAATGGAGATCGACCCCAGCTCGGCCTCGGTGGTCGAGGTGTATCAGGCCCTGGTGGATCTGGTCGCGCCCCGACCGATCGCCTGGGTGACGACAATCGACGGCCAGAGGCGAGTCAATCTGGCCCCTTTTAGCTTTTTTAACACCTTTGGGGCCAATCCTCCAATCGTGGTTTTTTCGCCGACCTTGCGCCGGGACGGCTCACGGAAAGACACGCTCAAGAATCTCGAATCGGTCGGCGAGTTCGTGGTCAACGCGGCCGTCGCGTCGCTGGCCCGAGAGGTGAATCTCACCGCGAAGGAGATCCCCGCGGGCGAGAGCGAGGCCGTCCTGGCCGGGCTTGAGCTCGTCCCTTCGGTCAAGGTGCGTCCGCCGCGGGTGGCGCTCTCTCCCTCGCATCTTGAGTGCCGTGTGCGCCAGATCATCTCGTGCGGCGACGGCCCAATCGCGGCCAACCTGGTGATCGCCGAGGTGGTGCTGATCCACATCGACGACCACGTCCTCGACCCCGCCGGCCGAGTCGACCCCCGAGCCTTGCGGTCGATAGCCCGGCTAGGGCGTGACTACTTTTGCCGGACCACCGACCTGTTCGAGATGGAGCGACCGTGACGCGCGAATCGGTTTTCCCGGGGGCCGGCTCTCAAGGGATGGTTCCCGGCCATGATCCGCTCACCCCTCGGGCGTGATACCCATGACGATGTCGAACTTGGCCGCGAGCTCGCCGATTTTCGAGTCCTTAAGCGGGGTATAGTCGAGCGAGACGAGCTCTTGGTCGTGCTTGCTCATTCGGCGAAAGATCCCGTCGCGGGCGTTCCCCTTAAAGCCCTTGACGAAGCTCTGGGTGGTCCACATCTCGCGCCCCTTGAGCGTGATTCCGTAATGGATGTGGGGTGCCTGACGGCCAGGGTAGAGGACGGGCTTGATGGTGCGGAAATAGTACTCGCCCGAGGATCCGGTCATGAACCGGCCGTAGCCCTGGAAATTGGAGTCAAAGCCCGACTCGCCGCGGTTTTTCTGCTCGAGATAGACGCCGTTGGAGTCGACCTGCCAGATCTCGACCAGGGCATTGCGGATCGGGTCCCCCTTGGCGTCGAGAATTCGACCCCCCAGGTGGGTGACCTCGCCGACGGCCGCGGTGATCGTGTCGTTGACCTTGAGCAGGTCGTTGTCGGTATCGAGGGGCAGCTTGCGAGGGTAAAACGGGCCTTCCTCGACCTTTGGAGTGCGCTCGAGCTGGTCGGCGAATGCCCCCCGGGCGGCCAGGCCGGAAGCGCCCAAGGCGAGAGTCCCCAGAAACGCGCGACGGCTGGATCGAGAAATCAGGATGTCCATGGGACGGATATTCCTTGAAAAAAGAGGTGCCGCGTCAGCTCCACCGGGACCCGCGAACGCCAGATCGCGCGCCACCCGATCCCTGACAACACTCATTGTGGCGTCATGCCCCGTCCATGAGGGCCTGGGATCTCGTGAAGTTTTCTTCACCCGCCGGGTATCCTTGGATTCCGTCATTCGGTCCGCGCGGAAGGTCCTTGGCGTGTCGGCGACTTGGAGACTTGGAGGATCAAGGGCCGACCCTTGACGGACCCGGCCCGCTCGCGTGACCACGGACGTGAGTCCGTGGTCACGTGAAGTACCGACTCGTTGAGCCGTGTTTGGCGACAGCTTGGTTTCGGCTTCGCCGCATCTGGTTCAATCACGACTTTCAAGGAACCGCCAGAATCCGCTGGCGCACCCGCCACGTCCGTGTAGGGAAGGGGACGTGAGCCGATATCATGGAGAATCGGTTATCGTGGAACCATCGTGGGAGGATCCCCAGCCGCGATCTTTCCGAGGGTTCGTTTGTCCTTGTCGGCCTGGGCTAGTGGCATGGTGTAATAGGTTGTTGGAACGCCGGTCGCGAGAGGTGTTCAAGCAGCCACACGGCCGTGACCCTCGCGAGTCGGTCGCGATTTCGATGAGGAACCGGGTCATGAATCGAATCAATTCCCTCAAAGGCGTCATCCAGGGCAAGCTCATTGAGCTTGATCGGGTTCCGGGACTCCCGGACGGTCGTAAGATGTCCATTGTGACGGGAAATTGATTGCTCAGGGGGGAATCCAAGTCTAGGAGATCCCATGTCGATCGAGACCGCGAGCCGGATCTTGGTGGTGGAGGACGACGCGAGCCTGGCGCGGTCGGTGACGACGGGGCTGCTGGACGAGGGCTACGCCGTCGTTCACGCGGCCGACGGGGTCGAGGCCTCGGGCGCGCTTCGCGAGGAATCGTGGGACCTTGTGATCCTCGATTGGTGGCTGCCGGGGGAGGACGGGCTGACCCTCCTGGCGAGGCATCGCCGGGAAGGTCGCGATACGCCAGTGCTCTTCCTGACCGCTCGTGACGCGGTCGGCGATCGAGTCGCCGGGCTCGACGCCGGGGCCGACGACTATCTCTGCAAGCCCTTTGCCTTTGACGAGCTGCTGGCTCGGGTCCGCGCGTTGGTCCGCAGGCGAAAGGCCGCCGACGAAATGGCCCTCTGGTTCAGCGATGTCCGCGTCGACGTCGTCTCCCGCCGCGCGGCCCGCGATGGCCGTCCGCTGGATCTCACCACCAAGGAGCTAGGGTTGCTCGTGTTTTTCCTCAAGCACAAGGGCGAGGTCCTCTCAAGGCCGCGAATCTACGCCCAGGTCTGGGGCGAGGAATATGATTTTGTCTCGAATACCCTTGATGTTCACATCAAGGAGCTCAGGCGAAAGCTCGAATCGCGTGGGCCTAGGGTCATCCACACCATCCGCGGGCGTGGTTACACGCTGGGCGACCCTCCAACCTCGCGGGAGTAACACGAATGAGCCTGGTCTCGCGATTCTCGGCCTTTTTCTTGCTCGCGCTGGCTCTCGCCCTGGGAGGGTTTTCGGTCTGTCTGTACGCGCTTCAGACGGCATGGCTGTATCAGGGGTTTGATCGGGAGCTCAAGCAAGCGCTCGACCGCGCGCGGCCAGGGTCTGGGCCGGGTGATCCCCGCGTGGGGTGGGCGCTTCTGGGCGCGGACGGGCACGAGGTCGGAGGATGGGCACAAGGTTGGTCGCGGCCGCCGTTTGGGGTTGAGACCGCCCTCTGCCAGCCCGAGACCTTGTTTACCCTCATCGGGAGCGAAGGGGCTCGCTACCGGGTGATGACTCGGGCCCCCGATCGTGGCCGGGGGCCGCGGCAATCAAGCCGCGAGGATGGACCCGCCCACGGAAGCGAGCCGCGCGGAAACGAGCCGCGTGGTCGACCGCCGGTGCTCGCCGTCTGGAGGTCGCTCGCCCCGCTCGAGTCCGACCTGCGGGCGCTCATGGTCGTCCTCGCGATCACCTCGGTCTCGCTCTGGATCGCGGCGGCGGCGCTGGGACGTTATTTTGGCTCGCGTGCCCTGGCACCGATCAAGGACATGGCCGATCGAGCCCGGCTCATGCCCTGGGACGACGAAAAAGAGCGCCTACCGAGCCCCAGGACGGGAGACGAGCTCGAGGAATTCGCCCACAATTTCAACGGCCTCCTGGACCGGCTGCACGAGGCCCTGGAACGTCAAAAGCAGTTCACCGGCCAGGCTTCGCACCAGCTCCGCACGCCGCTTGCCGGCTTGATCGCGGCGGTTGAGGTCGCCAGGCGCAAGCCGCGAACCATCGCCGAGCACGAGCGCATCCTGGACCAGCTCCACGATGATTCCGTCCGGCTCTGGCGGATCGTGGAGGCGCTTTTGTTTCTAGCGAGGGCCGACGCCGAGGCGGCGATTCCGGACGTGGAGGAAATCGAGCTGGGAGACTGGCTCGCCACCCGGGCGGCCGACTGGCGGGAACACGACCCCTCGCGCGAGATCATCATCCGAGCCCATGACGCCCCTCTCTTGATCCTCTCGCACCCAGCGCT
Organism: Planctomycetota bacterium; assembly: GCA_021808995.1. Lineage (GTDB taxonomy): Bacteria > Planctomycetota > Planctomycetia > Isosphaerales > Isosphaeraceae > JAKBAP01. The sequence continues at coordinate 19,898 of JAKBAP010000037.1, forward strand.
TCTTGGCCAGTTGTTTGACAATCTCATCGAGAACGCCTGCAAATACAGCTCGCCCGGGCGCTCAATCACGGTCTCCGCGGGACGGGACCAGGAATGGGCGCGGATCGAGGTCATCGATTCCGGGCCTGGGATCGCGGCCCAGGACCTCTCGCGTGTCTTTGATCCATTCTTTCGGGCCGAGGTC
>JAKBAP010000450.1 GCA_021808995.1 Planctomycetota bacterium
GACGGTTTCGCTTTGGGCCTCGACTCCCTCGACGGCCGAGAAAACCACGACAGCGCCGTCGAGCACGCGCAGCGAGCGCTCGACCTCGGCCGTGAAGTCGACGTGGCCTGGGGTGTCGATGATGTTGATCAGGATCGGTTTTCCGGCCGCGTCTTTCCAGCGGCAGGTGATCGCGGCGGCGACGATGGTGATGCCGCGTTCTCGCTCTTCCTCGAGGTAGTCGGTGGTGGTGTTGCCCTTGTCGACGTCCCCCATCCGGTGGATTTCGCCGGTATAAAAGAGGATTCGTTCGGTTGTGGTCGTCTTGCCCGCGTCGATGTGGGCGATGATCCCGATGTTGCGAATCGAGGCGAGGTTGGAATGTGAGTCGGCGCTGTCCATGATATCGTCTCGTGCTGGGAGCTCGCGCGGGCTGGTGATCGAGGTTAATCCCCGCGAATTCACCCAAGCCTATCCGATCGTGGCCTTGGCGGCGAGAGCCGGCGTCTAGGGTGCTGGAATGGCGGAGAGTTCGACCGCCAGGATCGAGATGTCGTCCTGGGGGGTCTGGGCACCTTGCCAGCGGTTGATTTCCGGTGGTAGCGCATCGACACTTGCTCGCAGCGAATTCGATCGCTCCCGGTGGATGGCTGCCATGAGGCGGACGTCGCCAAAGCGTTCTCCGCCGAGGTTGGCGGCCTCGGGAACACCGTCCGAGTATAAGTACAGACGGTCGAGGGGTCCCATTGGGATTGATCGCTCCTCGAAAGGGTCTTCGGCCAGGCCGATGGGGAAGCCCTGGGCCTCCAGGATCACCGGATCGTGGCCCGCGCGAAGGTGGACTGGGCCGGGGTGCCCCGCGGAGACATAGCGGAATTCGCCGATGTCGGTGTCAAGGATACCATAGACCAGGGTCGCGAATTGCTCGCTCGCGGGATCGAATGGGAAGAGCTGGTTCAGGCGGTTGGCGACTTCGGCCGGGGGAGCGAGCTCGAGCCGGTTCCCGAGCTCTCCGCCTTGGATCAGGATCGATGATGCTTCGGCAGGGGGCGAGAGTAGCCGGCTCATCGAGACCGAGAGCAGGGCCGAGGCGACGCCATGGCCGCTGACATCCAGCACATAGAGCCCAGTTTTGCCGGGGCCGAGGGGGATGATGTTGAGTCCGTCCCCGGCCAGCTCGTCGCAGGGTATGTAGGCCCACGCGAAATCCGCGCCCCGGACCTGGATGGGATATCGGGGTAGGAAGGTCTCCTGGATCTTGGCCGCGGCCTTCAATCCTCGGGACATGCGGACGTTGGCCTTGGCCAGTTGGGCGTTGGTCTCGGCCAGTTCGATCCGCAGTCGGTGGAGCTTCAGGTGGGTTTCGACGCGGGCTTGCAGCTCCTCCATGTGGAACGGCTTGGAGAGGTAATCCACGCCGCCGACGGCGAAGGCCTTGACCTTGTCGATTTCCTCGGTGAGAGCGCTCAGGAAGATGACGGGGATTTCCTTCAGCCGGTCGTCGGCCTTGAGCTGGGCGCACAGTTCGTAGCCGTTGATTTCGGGCATGTTCACGTCAAGCAGGATCAAGTCGGGCGGATCGTGTCGCGCCGCCGCCATCGCGAGCTTCCCGCTGGGGACGGGTCGGACCCTGTAGCCGCGGTCCTTGAGCATACCGGAAAGAACCTGGAGATTGGCGGGAGTGTCGTCGACCGCGAGGATGCTGGCGCGTCGGGCGGCGGTTGTGTGGCTCGGCTTGTTGGGATTCAAGGGGTGCTCCCAGTGCTTAGGAGGTCGAGAAGTTTCTGATATTGGAAGCTCTCGGCCAGTTGCCGGAGCCCCTTGGCGACGTGGGGATCGCGGGCTTCGGCCTGATCGATGCTTGCCAGCAACTGGTCGAGGTCGGCGGTCACGACAGCCTCACGCATTGGGGCCAGGACGTCCCGCGGCCAGCCGGCGAGCGCATCGGGAGCGAGCTCGGCCATGCCCTCCTGGGTTAAGTCGCTGGGTGGCTCGGCGTGCAGGTATTCAACCCCCAGGTGGGTGTGAATCTTCTGGAACAATTCGTCTTCCCGGAACGGCTTGCCAATGAAATCGTCCGCGCCGATGCTCATCAGTTCCTGGCGGTTATCGTCCATCGCGCTGGCGGTAACGGCGATGATCTTGGGATCACCGCCGCGGGCCATGGCCCGGATCCGGCGGATTGCCTCGTGGCCGTCCATCACGGGCATGCGGAAGTCCATCAAGATCAGGTGGGGCCGCCATTGCTCGAAGGCCCGAACCGCCTCCGCGCCGTTGGTGGCGAGCTGGATCTCGAAACCCACGGGCGCGAGGAGATGGGCTAATAATTGGCGGTTATCCTCGATGTCGTCAACGATCAGGACCCGGAAGGATGCCTGGCCGGGCCTGAGCTTCACGACGCGCCGGGGCTTTTCGTTCGTCTGAACCGACCGTGCGTCCCCCTCGTTCATGGGGAGCAGTATCACGAAAACGCTCCCCTTGCCAATCTCGCTGGTCACGGTGATATCGCCCCCCATCAAGCGGACGAACTCCCGGCTGATGGCCAACCCCAGCCCGGTCCCGGTCCCGGCCTGTTGACCGGTCTTCGTTTGCTCGAAATGCCGGAAGAGCTTGTCCTGATCATCGGCCGAGATTCCTGGCCCGGTGTCCTCGACCTCGAACCGCAGGCGTGGGCACGCGGGCTGGGCGCGATCCACGCGAACCCGCAGGCCGACCCCCCCGCGATCGGTGAACTTGACGGCGTTTCCCAATAAATTGATAAACACTTGACGCAATTTATTGATGTCGGTCACGATCACGCGAGGGACGTCGCTGTTGGTATCCACCAGTAACGAGAGCCGTTTCTCGTCGGTGCGGACCCGGAACATCATTTCCAGGTCCCCGAGCAAGACGGGCAGGTCGAACGTGGAGGGATTGAGGGTGGTACGGCCCGCCTCGATCTTGGACATTTCCAGGATGTCGTTGATCAAGGCGAGCAAATGCTCGCCGCTGCGGTTGATGGTTCCCAGGTATTGGCTTTGCCGGGGGGTGAGGTCCTGGTCGCGGAGCATGAGTTGCGAGAACCCCAGGATGGCGTTCATGGGTGTGCGGATTTCATGCGACATATTGGCCAGGAAGACGCTCTTGGCGCGGTTCGCTTGCTGAAGCGATTGCTCGTAGCGCTTGCGCTCGGTGACGTCGCGAGCGGCTGCGAAGACCCCCTGGAGCTTTCGATCGCGATCGTGAAACGTCGAGGCGTTATAGGACACCACGGTTTCCTTGCCGTCCCTTGCCCGGGCGGTGAGCTCGTAGTCGGTGACCTTACCTTCCCCCAGCACCAGTTTGATCCCCGCCTCGGCCCGCTCGGAATCGGTGAAATAATCCTTGAAGGGCGCGCCAATGAGCTCGTCCCGAGTACACCCCGTAAGCGCCTCCATCTGTTTATTCACGTCGGTGATGATCCCTCGTGGATCGGTGGTCATCAGGGCGTCGATATTCGATTCAATCAGCGAACGAGTGTAGAACTGCTGGTCGCGAACCCGCTGATCGAGGAGCATTCGCTCGGCCTCCACCTGCTTTCGGGCGGTGTTGTCGGTGCCGATCAAAAGGTATCCGATGATGGCGCTCTGGTCGTCTCGCAGGGCCGTGACGGAGACGACGGCCGGGAATCGGCTGCCGTCCTTGCGAATGTAGGTCAATTCGTAGATGTCCTCGATCCCCCGGGCGGCCTTGAAGACCAAGGCCTCGAAACCAGGAGTGATGATGGTGCCGAGCTCGGAGCTCAGGGCCTTGGCGCGGGCGATGACCTCGTGGGGATCGGAGATGTCGGCCGGGGTGATCTTGTTCACGACCTCGCCGGCGGTGTAGCCGAGCATCCGTTCCGCGCCGACGTTGAAGATCTGAATAACCCCCTTTTCGTCGGTGGCGATGCTGGAAAAATTGGCGCTATTGAAAATCGCGCTTTGGAGCGCCCCGGCTTCCTCGCCACGCTTGCGGGCGGTCACGTCTTCCATGGCCAGGACGAGCAGCTCGCCGTGGCGGCCGGCCTGGAGCTTGCGTGCGTTGAGCAGCATCACTCGACGTCCGATGGCCGGAAAGGTGTGCTCGAGCTCGAAATCGTCGAAGACGGAGCTCCTGGGGACAATATCCTCGAGCAGGGTCCGCAGGTCGGGGATATCCCATTGACCGTTGCCAAGCTCATAGATCAATCGCCCCTCGGTCTCCGCCGGGGTGACGTGAAATGTCTGGTAAAATGCGCGGTTGG
>JAKBAP010000451.1 GCA_021808995.1 Planctomycetota bacterium
GTTCATCCACGCCATCATGAGGACCTGGCCGCTGTCAGCGTCCTGGATGATGGCCGGAACGAGGCCGTCCCGGTCCCACTTGATGGCGTCCATGAGTGGCGTGCGATCGGCGGTCGGATTCAAGGTGGGGTTGCTCAAGGATCCATGAAAAAACCAGGGACGACGCCCTGGAATCGTAGCAACCAACGGACCCGGCCGACAATCGAGGGCCGGCGTGAATCGACCGATTCCGGATACCGGAGCAGGCGTCCTTCTTCAACCGTGGCCGTTCACGCTTGCCTGGGAGCCACCCCTTCCTGGAAGTCACCGCGTGCCACCAGGGAATCGCACGTCCCGTGCGGCTTGGCTCGGGCTCGTAAACATGTGATCGGGCCGATGTCGCAGCGCGGAATTCACTCGCCGCCGCTTTGGCCTTTGACGAAATGCCTCCACTTCGCCGCGACGGCGACGACGCGGGCTTCGCGAATCATGTCACCGTCGCGTGATTCCAACCGCGCCAGCCCTTGAACGACTTCCACTGGATCTCAGGAGTGGCCTATTTCGCGGGTCGGGCGCTTCTTGGGATCGATTCCAACGTGGTTTCGAGCGCCGGGAGGTCCTTGAAGCGAGAGGATTCAAAAACCTCCAGGCCGGATTGGGTCTGACGCAGGAAAACCGCCGAGGTTCCCGGCGTTTCCTCGATCAGGGCGAGCCCGCGGTTGGGGCCGAGCAGGTAGACCGTCGTCTCGAGGGCGTCGGCGGTCGCGCCGTCGGGGGCGACGACCGTCACGCTGGCCCGATCCTCAACCCCCACCCCGGTGCGCGGATCGATGATGTGCGAATAACGATGGCCGTCGATGACCACGAATTGCTCGGCGTCGCCCGCCGTTGAGATCGCTCCATTCTTCAATAGCAAAACCTTGTAGGCACTCCCATGACTTGGGTCGACTGGGGCGATCGCCACCCGCCAGCCCTTCGCGTCCGGGGGGGGATCGCCGACCACGATGTCGCCGGCCGAGGCGACCAGGGCGCGGGTGATTCCATGTTTTTTCAAGACATTCAGGGCGGCCTGGGCGGCGTAGCCCTTGGCGATTCCGCCGACGTCGAGCCTCATTCCCTTGACGGCGAGCTCGACGGTCCGCGCGCGGGGGTCGAGCCGGAGCTTGTCGCCGCCGACAAGCGCCCGGGCCTTGGCCAGGGTGTCGGGGTCGGGGAGTTTGTGGTCGCGACGGGCGCGCCGCCAGAGCCGGCCGACCGGGGCGATGGTCACGTCAAACGCCCCTCCCGAACGTGTGTACATCAACTGGGACCGTTCCAGGACGTCGAACAGATCGTCGCCGACCTTTTGGGGCGTGCCGACGGCGGTGAGGGATAACCGGGAGAGCTCGCTTTCGGGGTCGTAGTCGGAGAGGGTCTTGTTGAGGAATTCCACCCGGTCGAAGGCGGCCCGAGAGGCGCGTCTAGCGGTGGCGGGATCGGTGGTGTATAAGAGGATCTTGAACGGCACGGCCATGTGCGTTTCAACGTACTCATGCCGCGCCAGGGACGTGCCCGCGGCCGGTTCTTGACCCGCGAACATCATCGCGACCACGACCACGCTCGACCACGCCCCCGCCGCAATCTCACCCATGACGCACCCTCATGAAATTCGAGCCAATTCGGGCGGTTTTTTGATGAAACGGGTCGCCCGTGACGCCCCTTGGCCTTGTTGGAGCATAGCAAACGTGAGTCGATCGCCACACTCCCCCGCTGGCTACCTTCCGTCCGCGTTTCTGGTCATGTTGATTGGCCCCCTCGTGGCGTCCGCCGACGAGCCGCCGGTCTCTCCTGATTCCATGAAGCCCTACACCGAGTCGGTCACGGGATTCGACGTCAAATTCGACCTGGTGCCGATTCCCGGTGGGACCTTCGAGATGGGCAGCCCCGAGGGGGAGGCCAAACGAGGAGACGACGAGGGACCCCGCCACGCGGTCAAGATCGAGCCTTTCTGGATGGGCAAGTTCGAGGTCACGTGGGACGAATTCGACCTTTTCGCCTACTCGCTCGACATCAAGAAAAAGGAGCGTGAGAAGGCCGACCTCTCCAAGCAATCGGAACTCGAAAAGCAGGCCGACGCCGTGACCCGTTCGACGAAGCCTTACGCCGACATGACGTTTGGATACGGCCGCGACGGTCAGCCGGCGATTTGCATGACCCACCACGCGGCGATGGAGTATTGCCGATGGCTCTCGGCCAAGACAGGCAAGATTTATCGCCTGCCAACCGAGGCCGAATGGGAGTACGCCTGCCGCGCCGGCACCACGACGGCCTATTTCTGGGGTGACGACGCGGGCCCGCTCGACGAATACGCCTGGGACGTCAATAACGCCGAAAAGCCGATGCCCGTCGGCAAGAAGAAGCCGAATCCCTGGGGTCTATACGATATTCACGGCAATGTCGCCGAGTGGTGCATCGATCATTACAAGGCGGACGCTTATAAGATTTTCGCCGCCACGAATCCGGCGGTGCAACCGGTCGTCCTGCCGGACGCGAAGGAGTATCCTTACGTGGTGCGAGGGGGTTCATGGGACGACGACGCGGAGAAACTGCGATCGGCGGCTCGCCAGCCGTCGGACCTGGAATGGAGCGTGCAGGATCCCCAGCGCCCTCAGAGCATCTGGTGGCACACGGACGCGAGGTTCGTGGGCTTTCGGGTCGTGCGGCCCCTGACCGAGCAGGCGAATTTGAAAGGTTTCAAGTCCCCGATCCAGAAAGGCAAGGGGACCCATTAAGGGCGTGGAATGGTTCACGCCGCCATGTCGTGACGGTTGGTTTGGATCGCGTCGATTTCTTTTCGTGCGCGAGGGTGGACCGGACGAGTTCGTGACCCGTCTCGTCACCCCTCGAGGATGAACCTGGGAGAATGAGCCATGACAGGACCGAAAGCTCCGAGGGACGGTTCCCCATCGGCCTCGCGCCGTGATTTCTTGAAGGGTTCGACGGCGGCCGCCGTCGGGCTGGGCCTGATCCCCAGCGTCCACGCCGCTGGAAACGACGTGATCAAGGTCGGTCTCATTGGCTGCGGTGGTCGCGGCTCGGGGGCGGCCGATAATATCTGCGAGGCCGCCGGCTCGACGTATAACATCAAGATCCACGCCCTGGCCGACGCCTTCGAGGACCGGGTCAAGAACTGCCGCGATTTCCTGCGGTCGAACGAGCACACGAAGGATAAGTTCGACGTCAGCGACGACCGCTGTTTCGTCGGGCTCGACGCCTATCAAAAGGTGATCGACTGTTGCGACCTGGTGATGCTGGCGACCCCTCCGGGATTTCGTCCCCAGCACATCGAGGCGACGATCAAGGCCGGCAAGCAGCTTTTCAGCGAAAAGCCGGTCGCCGTCGACGGTCCTGGCATTCGCAAGGTGCTGGCCGCCCATGACGAGGCTGTCAAGAAGGGGCTCTCGGTGGTCACCGGGACCCAGCGGCGGCACCAGGCGGGCTATATCGAGAGCATGAAGCGCATCCACGACGGCGCGATCGGCGACCTGGTCACGGCGCGTGTCTACTGGAATGGCGGCGACATCTGGGCGCACAAGCGCCAGGCCGGCTGGAATGACGTCGAGTACCAGATTCGCAACTGGTATCACTTCCTGTGGCTCTGCGGCGACCACTTTGTCGAGCAGCATGTCCACAATCTCGACGTCGCCCTCTGGGCCCTGAAGGCCCACCCCATCCGCGCGGTCGGCATGGGAGGCCGGCAGGTGCACACCGAACCGGAGCGCGGGCAGAGCTATGACCACTTCGCCGTGGATTTTGAATTCCCCGGTCATGTGCATATTCTCAGCATGGCGCGGCAGATCGACGGCTGCGAGAATAATGTCTCCGAGACGATCGTCGGCACCAAGGGGTTCTGGGACAGCAACGGCTATCGCTTTACCGGGCCCAATAAGGGGCGGGTCCGGATCGCGCACGAGACCAACCCCTATGTCCAGGAGCATATCGACCTCCTGGAGAGCATTGTCTCGAAGCGCCCGGTCTGCGAGCTCAAGCAGGTCGCCGAGAGCACGCTGACGGCGATCATGGGCCGGATGTCGGCCTATAGCGGCAAGGCCGTCACCTGGGAACAGGCCCTCAATTCCGAGGTCGATACGTTCCCGAGCCACCTCGCCTGGGGCGAGATGAAAGAGCCCCCGGTCCCCATCCCTGGCGGTCTGGGGATCTTTTGACCCCGTCGCGCCGATCCTGAAAAAAGCTCGGCCGGA
>JAKBAP010000452.1 GCA_021808995.1 Planctomycetota bacterium
TAGTGGTCTTCCCGTAACAGCCCCCGGGCCCCGGTCTCCTTGATCACGAAGGCGGCAAGCAATGCGCCGATTTGGTTGCCATCGAGCGTCGTCCAAGGTCCCCGATGATCCCCGGTGATCGGCACGGCGACCCCGATCCGATCGGCGTCGGGATCGCTCGCGATCACCAGGTCGGCCCCGATCTCCTGGGCAAGCGCGATGCCGGCGTCGAGCGTGCGTGGAATTTCCGGGTTGGAAACGTGACCAGGCACGCCTGGGAAATCGCCGTCGGGAGCGCTCTGCGAGGGGACCATCTCGACCCTCGTGAAGCCCGCCGTCCGGAGAGCCCTGGCCACCGATGTCTCTCCCACGCCGTGCAGGGGGGTGTAGACGATCGAGAGTTCACGGGCATGGCAGACCGATTCGCCCAGCACCGCGGCGATATAGGCTGAGTCGACCTCCTCGCCGACCATCACCACCTGGCCCGCCGCGACCGCGTCATCCAGCGGAGTTTCGGGGATCTCCTTGTCGGAGACCGCTCCCACGCTGGCGATGATCGCCGCGTCGTCCGGCGGAATCACCTGCCCGCCGGAGCGTCCGTAACACTTGAAGCCATTGTCCGAGGGTGGATTGTGCGACGCCGTGATCATGATCCCGGCGTCGCAGGCCAGATGCCGTGTCGCGAACGAAAGGAGCGGCGTCGACCGCGGCCCGTCGAACAGATAAACCCGAAAGCCCGCCGCCGCCAGGACCCGAGCGCAGAGCGCGGCGAACTCCGAGGATCGGTGCCGCGTGTCATACGCGATCGCGCAGCTCGAGACCTCGCCCGGGGCCTTGCCAGAGGCCACGAAATCGGCCAGGCCGCGAGCGCTCTCGGCGATCGTGCGATCGTTGAGGACGTTGGTCCCAACCGGATACATTCGCCCCCGCCGTCCGCCGGTGCCAAACTCGATCACCGCGTAAAACGCCTCGTCCAGGGCGGGCCAACGATCGTGCTCGATATCGTCCAGAAGCGGCCCCCGATATCGCTCGAACGGGCTCTCCACCAGCCAACGCGCGATCGCCGACCCGGCGGTCTTCGTGAGCCGCGAGTCCCCGACCGCTCGCTCGACTTTCTTGAGGGCTTCTTCCGCGCTCAACATCCTCCGGACGCTCCCTTCGACACGACCCCTGGAATCCGCCGATCGTCGCCACGTCGGTCGACGTAAACCCTGACTTTAACGAAAGATTTGTTCGAAGCAACCCTCTCTCGGCCTTGTAAAAACATCCGCGATTGTAACCGGGGGTTAACCCGGAGTTCCCGGTCCCGTCGATGGCGGCCTGGGCCTTGTCCCCCGCGAGGCGAGGGATGATTGGGACCCACTTTCTCGTTAAGTCGACCCGATGCGAGACTTAGGGCTTGACCGATTGACGTGGGATGATCTCTTTTCAGGTCTGGCACGCGAATTGCCATAAGTCATCGCGTCGTCGCCCAGATGACGGCCCCGCCGGTCTCGAAATTATCCTAAAGTTTTCCGCGGTCTCGCTCGACGATACGCTCCGGTTTGGCAAGGTTCGGCCAACCGGGATTTGATATCCACACGGAGGTTCTCATGGCCCGGTTTTCGTTTCGTCGGTCGCTTCGGTTCGAGAGCCTTGAGTCGCGTCGGCTGATGTCGACGGCGGGACCGACGGCGGAAGAGCAATACATGCTCCAGATCCTGAACCAGGCCCGCATGAACCCCTCCGCGGCGACCCAGGAGCTCACGAACAACCTCACGCCGGACGTGGTCTCGACCCTTCAGTATTACAACGTCAATCTTCAGCAGTCGCAGCAACAGATCTCGTCGGCGTCGGCCCAGCCACCGCTGGCCTGGAACGCCTCGCTCGCCTCGGCCGCCCAGGGGCAGAGCCAGTACATGGCCGACACCCAGATCCAGTCGCACACCGGGGCCAATGGCTCGACCCCGCAACAGCGAATCGCCGCCAGCGGCTATGGCAACGCACTGTCGACGGGAGAAAACGCCTACGCCTATTCGACCTCCGCCCGCGAGGCCATGCAAGCCTTCCTCATCGATTGGGGCGTCCCCAGCCACGGCCATCGTAATAACATCCAGCAGCCCGGTGTCTCGCAACAAAACGCCTATCGAGACGTGGGCATCGGCATCGTGCAGACCGGCAACACGACCTTTGGCCCCGAGGTCGTGACCCAGGACTTCGCCAGCCTTCCCAACGAACAGGCCCAGGTCGTCGGCGTCGCCTATAACGACAACGGATCGCACTTTTACTCGATCGGCTCGGGAGTCGGCGGCGTCCAGATCAGCGCGGTCAACCTGAACACCGGCCAGGTCGCCTCGACCCAGACCTGGGCCTCGGGTGGATACGAACTGCCACTCGCCCCGGGCGATTATCAAGTGATCGCGAGCCAAAACGGGCAAGTCGTGAGCTCGAACCAGATCAACGTCGGCACGGTGAATATCGAGAACGACGTCGTCATGAACAACTCGTGGGTTGGCGGCTCGTTGTCGGCCGCGATCGCCGCGCTTCAGCCCGCTCCGGCCCCGGTGGTCACGGCCCCGGTCGTCGTGATTCCGGTCCAGGCTCCGGCCCCGGTCGTGACGGTATCGACACCGGTGGCCACGCCCCTGGCGGTCAACTGGCAAATCCCGGACGCCACGGTCGCGAATTCGTCGAATCCCGACTGGCAAATCGCCGCCCCCGCGACCCCCTCGCCGTCAGCGCCTAACAACACGACCACCTTCGCCAGTGTCGATTCGGCCCTCTCGAGCTGGTCGACCTGGAACGCCCAGGTCGATTGATCACTGGCCCTTGAATCAACTCCCGTTCCCCCCGAACGCCCCGGGGACCGTTGGATGCGGTCCCTGGGGCGTGTTTCGTTGACTCAAAACACGCTCACCGTCACGCGCCGGCGATGAGCCCGCGCCCGGTGCTCCCAGACAAACACCCCCTGCCAGGTCCCCAAATCCAGCCGCCCCTGGTCGATCGGAATCAGGAGCGACGTCAGGGTCAGGATCGATCGCAGATGCGCCGACATGTCGTCGGGACCCTCGCTGTCGTGAACATAGCGCGGATCACCATCAGGCGCGAGCCGCGCCGCGAACGCCTCGACGTCCGTCCGCACCGTCGGGTCGGCGTTCTCGCACACGATCAGCGATGCACTTGTATGATGAATGAACACATTGCAAAGCCCGCGCGCGACCCCTGACCCGCGCGCGATCTCCTGGAGCCGATCGGTGATCTCATACGTCCCACGGCCCCGGGATTCCACGACCAGCTTTTCGATGTGCATCGGTTCGCGGCCTTGATCAAGAGACCACCGGCGTTATTGGGATTCGAGCTCAGGGTTGGGCCTTGGGATCCTCGACGCGCGAGTCTCCCATGAGTCCAGGCTACCATGCCCCGTGGTGTTCGCCAAACCTCGCCGGCCCATCGGCATCATTGAGCTCGGCGGGCTCGCGAACCGGCGTGTGATCCCTCTATAATAGTCCTGGGAACGATTCCGCGCGGCCTTGGGGACTGTCAGACCGTGAAAAGAAACATAAGACCCATTATCGGACGTTGGGTTTTCCTCGTTTCGGCGATCGCCCTTGGCCCCCTGGGCCTGGTGGCGGCCGGCGACGGGGCGGGCTCGCGCGCTGTTCGCGTCCCTGTCGACGCGACTGGCGAGGTCAAGGTCGCCGAACTGGTCTCGCGCCTGGCTCGGGCGACCGGGGCGAGCATCGATCCGCCCACCGGCACGCTCCGGCTCTCGACCCGTGGGCTGGCCGCCGGGCTCTCTCGTGAGTTTCTCAAGAAAGCACTCGGACCGGAGGTCGAGATCCACTTTGAGCCGGGCGCGATGAGGCTCGAGCTCGACCCACGCCTTCTCGAGCCAGGCGCCAAGCCCGCGTGGGAGCATAGGCTCGCCGATCTCTCGGCCAAGGCGCTCGAGGCCGACCTCAAACGGGCATCGTATGGCATGCGGGCTCGAAAATCGTACCGACCCAACGACCCGGGCCGCCCCACGATCTGCCTGGTGCATGGGCTTAATTCATCCTCGGGTGGTTTCATCTATATGATACCACAACTTGAAGAAGCTGGCTATGGCGTGGTGGTTCATGATTATCCCTATGACCGGCCGATCGGCGAATCTTGCCGGCGATTCGCCGACGATTGGGCCGCGTTTCGGCGGAAGGTCGGGGAGAAGCGACCGTGGTCGATCGTCGCCCATTCGATGGG
>JAKBAP010000453.1 GCA_021808995.1 Planctomycetota bacterium
CAATTTGTATGTCCTAGAGTTCCTCAGTGGGGCCAGGGCCAGCGGCTGGGACGACGTCTGGAGCGGGCCATCGCGTGAAGGGAGCGCCGGCGAGTCGTTTGTCCGGTGGCGGTTCGAGGGGACTCGAGGGATGGCCGTGGGCGAAATCGGCTGGCCAGGCTGGCCCGAGCGGGTTCCCAGCACCATCGACTATACGATCGCCGATGGTCGCCGTGAATGGCGGCGACCGCGTTGGAGCGAAGCCTGGTTTCCCGACGCCTTCGCCGGCACCATGGGGGGGCTCCTGGACGCCCTCGCGAACGGGACCGAACCCGACATCCCGGGACGAGACAATCTCAAGACGATCGCCCTCTGCGAGGCCGTCCTCGCTTCCTCGCGTGAGCATCGCGTCACGCGCCTGGATGAGTATGATGGATCGATGATCGAGAGGCGTGGCGACGATACCCCTTGATCGCGGTCATGGGGCGTGTGAGGGAAACCGAGCCCATCCACCATCATGAGGACGCCCGAAATGGAGCTCGACGCCGAAAAAGCCCGACGACAGACCGAGGTCTTTCACCACAGCCTGGTCGAGGCCTTGCCCCAGATGATCTTGTGCAAGGATCTCGAGGGTCGATTCACCTTCGCGAACAAGCGGTTTTGCAACGATCTTGGCCGTCCGATCGATGAGATTCTGGGCCGTACGGACTTTGATTTCTTTCCGCCCGAGCTCGCCGAGAAATACCGGCACGACGACCGGATGGTTCTTGAGAGTGGCGAGGTCCTGGACGTGGTCGAGGAGCACGTGACGCCAAAGGGTGAGACGCTCTATGTCCAGGTGATGAAGAGCCCGCTACGGGATTCCGACGGCGCGATGCTGGGGCTACAAGGGATTTTCTGGGACGTGACCGCGCGCAGGCGGGCGGAGCTCAAGCTCAAGGAGCAGAACGTGATTCTGCAAGACCTCGCGCGGTCGGAGCGAGAGGCGCACGAGGCCCTGAAAGCCGCGCAGAGCCGCATGGTCCAGACCGAGAAGCTCGCGAGCCTGGGCCAGTTGGTCGCGGGGGTGGCGCATGAGATCAACAACCCGTTGGCCTTTGTCGCCAACAATGTCGGGGTTCTCGAGCGCGACGTGCGCGACATGGTCACGCTCATCAATCTTTATCGTGGCGAGGGCGATCCCGCCCTCCCGCGGGCCGAGGTCGCCGCCAGGATCGCTCAGGTCGCCGGCGAGCTCGACCTGGACTATACCCTGGGGAATTTGCCCCGGCTCATCGATCGCACGCGCGAGGGGCTGCGGCGGATCGAACGAATCGTCAAGGATCTGCGCCTGTTCGCGAGGGTCGACGAAGGTGAATGGAACGAGATCGACCTGAACCCCGGCATCGAGTCGTCGGTGAACATGGTCATGGGCTATGCCCGAAAAACCGGCGTTCGGCTCGCGTCCGAGCTCGCCCCCCTGCCCCCCTTGCGCTGTAAGCCCGCCAGGCTGCATCAGGTGATCGTGAACTTGCTCACCAACGCGATCGACGCGTCACACGCCGACGGAGTGGTGACCGTCCGTAGCCGCCGCGAACCGGACGGGTCGGCCATCGTCATCGAGGTCGCCGACCAGGGAACCGGAATCGACCCCGCGATTCGCGAACGGATCTTCGACCCGTTTTTCACGACCAAGGCGATCGGTCAGGGGACGGGGCTGGGGCTGTCGATCAGCTATGGTATCGTCCAGGAACACAAGGGGACGATCGAGGTGGCCGCGAATCCGGGCGGCGGCTCCTGTTTCCGCGTGCGTCTGCCGCGCGAGGCTCACCCGGCCAGCCATCACGAGCACACGGCCCAAGCGGCCCTGAACGAGGGAGCCAGGCATGAAGCTGGGACTGATTAACTCGGCCTGGGCACAGGCCGGCCGGGGTGTCGAGCATGGCATCGCCAAGACCAAGGAGATCGGCTTTGACACCATCGACATCTTCGCCGACCCGCTCGACCTTGACCCCAAGGAAACGGCGGCCATCAAGGCCGCGTGTGCCCAGGCCGACTTACCAATCGTGAGCGTCGCTTGCGTGGCCGTGGGGCTGGTCGATTTCAACCCCAGCGTTCAGCGCTGGAATCGCGAGCGGGTCCTGGCCTATCTGGATTTCGCCCGGCTGCTTGGGGCGCGGAATCTGCTGTTGGTGCTGGGTGAATACATCTGGGACCGGCAGGTGATCCCCCCCGCCGAGCAATGGGCGACGGCCGTGCGACAGCTTCGATCAATCGCGCCCCGGGCCAGGGATCTCGACCTCGAGATCGCGCTTGAGCTCGAGCCGTTCTCGAGCTCGCTCTTGAACAGCGTCGAGACCATGAAACGCTTCCTCGACGACGTCGATCACCCCGCCGTGAAGGCCAATCTCGACATCTCGCACCTCGCGCTCGCGCGCCAGGCGGCCGGTCTCTTGCCGGCGCTCATGGGACGGGTTGCTCATGTGCATATCTCGGATTGCGATGGCAAGGTCCACGGCGATTTGCCGCCGGGGCGCGGGGTGGTGGATTTCGCCCCCTATCTCAACGCGATCCGCGAGCTCGACATTCCCGACGCCGCCATCTCGGTCGAGCTCGAGTATTGCCCCGACCCCGATAGGATCGAGGAATGGGTCGCCGAGGCTTACGCGAGCACGGCGGCCTTGCTCAAGACCACGGGGCTCCGCGGTTGAGTCGCCCGGGCGAACGCCAGGGCTGGAGCTCGCGCCTGGCGGGGCTCGCGCTTGGGATTGGACTCGTGATCGTCGTGGGCTGGCCCTTGAGCGCGACCGTGATCGAGGCCCTCTGGGCCTCAAGCTCGACCCCCGATCAATCGGGTGCGTCGCAGGTCTTGATCGGCGATCCCGCGGCGATCTTGCTCCAGGATTCGCCGACCCTCCCCCGTCCGCTTCGCCTAGCGATCGCGTCGTTCTTCCTGACGGCGGCCGTGGTCTCGCTGACGCTCCCGATCGGAGTTGGGCTGGCCCTTGTGCTGGCCCGAACCGACCTCTGGGGCAGGCGCGTGATGCTGGGCCTGATCCTGCTGACGGCCTTTGTTCCTTTGCCGTTGCATGCCACCGCGTGGCTCGGCGCGTTTGGAAACGCGGGCCGATCCCAGGCCATGGGCTCGCGTCCGATCCTGGTCGGTTGGTGGGGCGCGGTCGTGGTTCACGCGCTCGCGGCCTTGCCGTGGGTCGTGCTGATCACCACGCTGGGGCTTCGAGCGGTCGAGCGAGAACTTGAGGAATCCGCGCTTCTGGACCTTCATCCCTGGCGGGTCTTGTTCGCGGTGAGCCTGCGCAGGTCGATGGCGATGGTCCTGGCGGCGGCGCTCGCGACGGCGGTCTTGACCAGCGGCGACATGACGATCACCGACCTGCTCCAGGTCCGAAGCTATGCCGAGGAGGCCTATCTCGCCTACAGCCTGGGCCAGGGGCCCGGTGGCGCCGCCGCGGTGGCGCTCCCCCTTTTCGTGGTCCTGGGGGGGCTGGTTCTGATCGTGGGGCGGGCACTGGTGGCGTTTGACCCGGCACGGCTGGCATCGCCGCGTGGCGATGCGCTCTCGATTCGGCTGGGCCGGGCGCGACGCCCGCTGGGGATCGGGGTCTGGATGCTGCTGGGAAACACACTGGCGCTGCCCCTTTACGCGCTCATCTGGCGCGCGGGTCGTGTCGGCGGCCGGGCCGCGCTCGGGGTGGGGCCGACCTGGTCGATCGGGGGTCTTTGGGGGACGCTCGGACAGGCCGCCGCCGAGGTGGCCGGGCCACTCACATCGACGTTGATCTGGTGCGGGTTGGCCGCGCTCCTGGCGACCTCCCTGGCCTGGGGGCTCGTGTGGGCGTCGCGCGGTTCGCGGGCTTGGACTCCGGTGCTCGCGGCCGTGCTCGTGGTCACGCTGGCCGCGCCTGGCCCCGTCGTCGGGATGGCTCTTGTGCTTGCTTATCGCGGCGTTTCCGCGGTCTATGATTCCTCGATCATGATCATTCTCGCCGAGACGGCTCGTTCACTGCCCTACGCCATTTTGTTGTTGTGGCCGTTCGCATGGGCATTTCCACAGGACTATCTCGATGCCGCGGCCATCGACGGGCTCGGGCCCCCGAGCCGGGCCTGGCGGGTCGTCCTGCCCCTCTCGGCACCCCCACTGGCCGCCGCGTGGGTGGTCTGTCTGGTCATCGGGCTTGGTGAACTCGCCGCGACCAAT
>JAKBAP010000454.1 GCA_021808995.1 Planctomycetota bacterium
AGCGAATCGCCTGGTCGGCGAAGACCTCGCAAGCGTGTCTGCTCGCTGGCTTGGCCGGCGTGACCTTGCCCTCGACGACGTCCGAGAGCCTGGCTCGCATGGGATCCGTCATCCCGCCCAGGAACACCGACCTGGCACCCTGAAACGACCTTACGAGCGAGTCGGCGCCGTTGTGCCACTTTCCACTCACGAATGTCTCGTAGCCGGATCGAGCGAACGCCTCGGGCCAGGTCTCGTCGCGCTTCATGCGCTCATCGACATGAAAGAGGCACCGCCCGGAAAGCAGCATCGCGCGTGACGGCACGCAAGTCGCCCCTTGCATTCCTCCTTGCATATAAGCACGATCAAATACAAGCCCGCCCCGCGCGAGCCGGTCGAGATTGGGCGTCTTGACGATGGGGTTGCCCAGGGCGGCGATGGCGTCGGCCCGCATGTCGTCGGCGAAAAGGAACAGGATATTGGGGCGAACCACGGTCCCGGCGGCTTTCCGGGGCGATGGCGAGGCGGGTTTCGCCTCGGGATGATACGCCGGGTTGGGCGTCGGCATGATCGCGCCGACCTCCTCGCGCCAGGAGGCGAGCTTCGCATGGAGCTTTTTCGCCGTGTCGGGATGCCGCGCGGCGAGATTGTCCTTCTCGCCAGGGTCCCGAGCAAGGTCGTAGAGCTCGAGAGCGCCGTCCTCATACCATTCGATGAGCTTCCAGTCGCCATCGCGAATCGCGCCATGGGGCGCGCCGCCTTGATTCCCATAGTGCGGATAGTGCCAGAAGAGGGGCTTGCCACGCTGGAATGGCTGGCCCTTGAGCAAGGGGACAAGGCTCACTCCGTCGAGATGTTGCTCGGGCCGCGTGGGCAGCCCGGCGAGCGCGAGCAGAGTCGGATAAAAATCCGTGCTGATCACCGGCGTATCACAGACCCCCCCCGGCTTGGTAACGCCGGGAGCACGCACGATCCAGGGCTCGCGCACGCCCCCCTCATAGGGCCAGCCCTTCCCCCCGCGCAACGGGAGATTCGACGTCGGATGGCCCTCGGCGGTCGAGAGCCCGCCGTTGTCGGCCATGAAGACCACGATCGTGCGATCGACCAGGTTGTTTCTCTCCAGGGCCGCCAGCACCCGACCGACCCCCGCGTCGAGCTGCTCGAGCATCGCCGCGTAGACCGCGTTGTTTTGCGCCAGGCGCACCTTGCTCGAACGCTCCTCGCCCCAGGCGTCCGGGGACGCGGAGAGCCGTTTCCGCTCGTACTTCGCGACCAGGTCGGCCCTGGCACCAATCGGAATATGAACAGACAAGAATGGCAAATAGGCGAAAAAAGGTTGATCCTTGTGCGATTCGATGAACTTCACGGCCGCGTCGGCGATGCGGTCGGTGGTCTTGGGATCGTCCTTGGGATTGGTTGGCGGGGTGGACCTGGGATACCAGAACTGGGCGTTCACGAGGTTACCCCCCGCCGGCGTCAGATCCTGGGGAAACCCCTGCGCTCCGGGATAGTAATCACCTCCTCCGAGATGCCACTTGCCGGCGAAAAAGGTCGTGTATCCCCCGTCGCGGAGCGCCTCGGCCACCGTCGTCTCCGCGAGTGGCAAATGCAGGGCGTTAGGCGCTGAGCGAAGCCTGGCCGACCGCATGCCGGGAATGAAATCGGTGACGCCAAATCGCGGTGGGTACTTGCCCGTCATGATGCTGCCGCGAGTGGGTGAGCACACGCAGCAGGCCGCGTATCCCCGCGTGAAACGCATCCCGCTCCTCGCGAGCCGATCGATGTTGGGCGTCTCGTAAAAGGTCCTGGGATTGTTCGCGCCGATATCCATGTAACCCAGATCATCGGCGAGGATCAAGAGGATATTCGGCTTCTCGTTGATGGAATCGGCGGCCAGGGTGGAATCCCCGGCGACAAGAGCCATCGCCGAGAAAACAAGCACAAACACCAGTCTCATAACGGCTCCGTGGTTCGAGTGGTCGCGCCTGGCTCGGGCGAAAACATGGAGAGTCTCGTGGTTCTGACGATACACTCCCGCCAGCGCCGTGTTAAGGTAGATGGCCACCTGGCGCGTCCCTAGGAAATCGTGCGAGCCTTCACCAGGCGAAAAGAGGAGATCCAATGAAACCGTGGATGATTGCCTTGGTCGTGGTCGTGGGAACCGTCGCGGCACGTGCCCAGGCGGATCCTCCCGGAAAGATGAACGTGCTGTTCATCGTTTCCGACGACCTGACCAATAACGCCCTGGGATGTTACGGTGGCCCGCGAACGACGCCGAATGTCGACGCGCTGGCGAACCGAGGAGTGCGATTCGATCGGGCTTATTGCCAGTTCCCACTTTGCAACCCCAGCCGGTCGAGCTTCATGACGGGCCTGCGCCCCGATACTGAACATGTCTATGACAATGGCGCGCGGTTTCGCAAGGCGCTTCCCGAGACGCAAACCCTGCCGCAGACCTTTCGAAAGGCCGGCTACTCCGTGGCCCGGGTCGGCAAGCTTTTCCACTATGGCGTACCCGGCCAGATCGGCACCGACGGCCTGGACGACCCCGCGAGTTGGGATCAACGGATCAACCCACGAGGTCGCGACAAGGACGAGGAAGACAAGATCTTCAACCTGAATCGCAACGAAAAAGGGGGCGGCCGATTCGGCGCGACCCTGAGCTGGCTGGCCGCGGACGGAGACGACAAGGAACAGACCGACGGCAAGATCGCCGCCGCGGTCTCGGGACTGCTCCGCGAGTACGCCGGCCGCCCGTTTTTCGTGGCCTGTGGCTTTTTTCGTCCCCATACCCCGTACGTCTCGCCCAAGCATTATTTCGAGCTTCACCCGGTCGACAAGATCACGATTCCGGTCGTCCCCGCCAACGAGCGCCAGCTCGCCCCCTTGCCGGCCTACGGAAGCGCCAAGAAAGAGCAAGACGTGATGACCGACGATCAGCGTCGCGAGGCGATTCAGGCCTATCGCGCGGCCACGTCGTTCATGGACGCCCAGCTTGGGATCGTGCTCAAGACGCTGGACGACCTCAAGCTGGCCGACAAGACCATCGTGGTGTTTCTCAGCGACCACGGCTACCATCTGGGCGAGCATGGCCTGTGGCAGAAGATGAGCCTCTTCGAGAATTCCACCCGCGTGCCGCTGATCATCCACGACCCTCGGATTCCGGGAGTCGGCCGGCATAGTTCGCGAACGGTCGAGCTGGTCGACCTGCACGCGACCCTGGCCGACCTCTGCGGCCTGCAAGCCCCGAGCACCGATGGAACGAGCCTCAAGCCCCTTCTGGACGACCCGAGCCACGCCTGGGACCAACCGGCCTTCACCCAGGTGACCCGCGGCGGAAAAGGGGGCACGTTCATGGGCCGAAGCGTCCGTACCGAACGGTATCGGTATACCGAATGGGACTCCGGCAAACGGGGAACGCAGCTCTATGATTACGAGACCGACCCCGGCGAGTCCCGGAACCTCGCGGACGACCCTGGGCACGCCGACGTCGTGAAACGCCTCTCGGCGCTGTTACGGGAACATGGCGGCGGTCCCAAATAAAGGAGTCGACAAATGCACGGAACTCGGGTGCGATCATGGCTTGCGTTGCTCCTCCCCTGGGCCATGACCGGCTCGAGCCTGGCGGCGGCCGAGCCCGGCTCGCGCCCGAACGTGGTGGTCTTCCTGGCCGACGACCTGGGTTACGGCGACCTGGGGTGTTACGGGCATCCGCGGATCAAGACGCCCAATCTCGACGCCTTCGCCAAGCAAGGCGTTCGCCTGACCGAATGTCACTCCGCCTGCCCCGTCTGCTCGCCGTCCCGTTCGGCGATCTTGACGGGGCGGACGCCGTACCGTAATGGCGTTTACACCTGGATCGCGCAGGATAGCGAGGTCCACCTCCGAATCAGCGAGACGACTCTTCCCAAGCTGCTCCGACAGTCTGGATACACGACGGCCCACGTCGGCAAGTGGCATCTCAACGGGAAGTTCAACGATCCAGCCCAGCCTCAGCCAGGCGATCATGGATACGATTACTGGCTCGCGACCCAGAACAACGCCGCCCCGAGCCACAAAAACCCCACCAACTTCGTGCGGAATGGAACGCCAGTCGGCCCGCTGTTGGGTTTCTCGGCCCCCTTGGTCGTGGGCGAGGCGATCGACTGGCTAACTCACACCCGAGACAAGACCAGGCCCTTTTTTCCTGGCC
>JAKBAP010000455.1 GCA_021808995.1 Planctomycetota bacterium
GAGCCCGTAGCATCCGGTGGGCGGGACCGGTCCGACGGTCCCGAGCGGGGCCGACTGAATGTAGGAGTGGCTTCCCGAGACGGTGAACACGCCCCCAGAGAGAGTGACCACGCCGACCGAATCCGGCAACCCGTCGCCCCAATCGATGGTCGCGTGGAACTGGCCGGCCGTGGCCGAGGGGTTCAGGTCGGTGAAAGTCCCGACAGCCCCACTAAAAGCCATACCCTCGGTGGTGCTGACGGTGGGCTGGGGGTTGGAGGCCGTGAGGGGCGCGTCCGCGATGGTGGCCGTCGACGTGGCCAGGGTCGTCGCGCCGGTGGATGTCTTGGTGATCAGGACGCTGATCGGTTCGGTCCCGACGGCCGCGTAGGTGTGGTCGCCGAACACGCTGAAAACGACCCCGTTGGCGGTTCCCTGAGCGGTGATGCTCGTCGCGGCGGAGGTGGTTCCGTCGCCCCAGCCGATGGTCGCCGTATAGTCGGAGACAGGCTGAATCGTGCCTGAATCGGTGAAGGTCGCGATCAGAACCGGGCTTCCCGAGGAATGGCTCAAGGGAAGGCCCACGATCCCGGCGGCCGGCGCGCCCACCGAGGCCAAGGGGGCGGCCTCCACGGTCGCCGTCGTGTTGACGGGGTTGGATGTCGAGGTCGCGGTGACCGTGATATTGGTCGCCCCCACGACGGTTGAGTTGCTGGTGGATTGCCCCGTCACGTTAACCGTGGCCGTATAGGTCCCGGGCGTGGTGTAAACATGGCCGCCAGTCACGTCGAAACTGGTCGTGCCATTGGCCAGGATCGTGCCGCCGGAGGTCGTCGATCCGTCTCCCCAGTTGATCGAGGCCACGAAATTCGACGCGGGCTGTCCCGCTTGAGTGCTGGTGAAGGTCGCGACCCGATCCGCCGTGAACGGAAGGGCCTCCACCGCCGTGAAAGGAGTGGGCGTGGCCGTCAGCGGCACGCCCGGCTTGGTGATATTGATCTGCTCGAGGTTCAGGTAGTTGATCGACGCGTTGCCCGCGCCGAAGGTCAAGATTCCGGGGGTCGTGACGACTACCGTGGACGAACCAGTGGTCACATTCAGGGTGTCGAAACCAGGTCCGCCATTGACCGTGTAGGTGTCTGTTGGGACCAGGGCGGACTCGTTGGTATTGAACGTGTCGTTGCCCGTGCCCCCCACGACCGTGAGGTTGGTGACCGAGGGACCATACGAAAACACCGCCGGGGTCGCCGTGGTCGTGACCGTCGTGCCGCCGATCGTCGTCGTCCGCCCCGTCGTGTTCCCCTCGTCCGAGATGACGAGCACGCCCGCGTTCGTCAGATCGGAAACGGTGACGTTCGAAAGCACGTTCCCCCGGGTTCCCGTGGGATCCAGGACGCTGGCGCCAATGCTGGTCGAATCGCCGCTGGTGGTCACGGTGATCGGGACCCCGGATGGGCTCGCGCTGATGTCGGTGACCGCGCTATCCCCCGCCTGCCCATTGATGGCAAGGCTGGTCAGCCCGAGGGCCGCCGTCGAGTAGTTCACGTCGAGCGTGTTGCCAGTTCCAGGCGTCATCAGGCTCGCGGCGGTCTTGTTCGCGAAGTTGATGAGCTCGAAATGCCCCGTGCCGCCGTCATTGATCTGCGCTGTCTGAATGCCCCCGACGACGGGGCCGTTAATCAGGTCGACGGTCTGATTCCCGCCATTCGGCGTCGAGAAGATAAAGCTGGGCGAGGAGACCGTGTCGAAAATGGGCGAGAGGTCCGAGAACGTGATGGTCTTGGTTCCGTCGTAGGTGATCGTGCCGGCCCCGGCCCCGGTGGCCGTGTAATGCTCGCTGGTGAACGAGCCGCCACTCAGGTTCAGGCTGTTGACGGCTGGTGACGTGGGAGCGAGGGGCGAATAGGTCAGGCCCGAGGCCGGCAGCGGATCGCCGCTCGAATAATCAACCGCGAGCGCCTGACCCGCCGTGGTGCCATCGACCGTGACCGAGGCAAGATCGGCCGTGGGAAACACATACGAGTTGTTCGTGAGGGTGAAATCGGTGTTCGCTCCCGAGGCCGAGATCGAGGTCGTCAGCGCGGTCGGGCTGGTATAAAGGCTATTCAGATCGACGGTCATCTCGCCAGCCGCCTGATTGGTGATCGAGAGTCCCAGGGTGCCCGCCGTGGAGACGCTAATCAACCCCGCCCCTTGAGCCTGATAGGAAAGGACATTGGTCGCCCCGGTCGCGAACGTCCCCGCCGTGGAACCCGCGTCGATGCCGAGGGTGAGCGCCCCCCCCGCCGCGGGCCCGGTCACCGTCACCTGCGCGGCCGACGCGATCCCGATCGAGCTGATATTCAACGTCTCCGTGCCAGTCCCGGAATAGTTCACCGCCGTCGCCGCGTCCACCGAGCTCAAGGTCAAGCTGTTCGTCATGCCGCTGGCCTGGTCGATCGCGATCGACGTCACCGAGCTGTCGGGGCCCGTCGCGGAATGCCCGTTCGAACCCGATACCAGCGTCCAACCCGCCGTCGTCGCCCCCGACGACAGGAAAATCTGCTGTGCGGTGTCCGTGAACGTGTAAGCGCCCGTCGGCCCCGTCGTCGACACCGTCAGGTCGCTCGTGGCCGCGCTCGGCGAGGAACCATCGTAGGTCAGTGCCCCCGAGGTCAGGGTCAAAAGCGACAGGAGCTGGCGATCCTCAAGGGCGTCAAAGATCGGCCGTGACCGCTTGCGACCCGAAACCAAGACCTTCCGACCACGCGATCGAGGCTCAACGGCTCGCGGCAGACGACCAAACATGACTTGTTCTCCCCCTGGCTGAACTTAAACCCTCAAAATGCTCACGCCGAGCCGAGGTCGCCCAGGACCACGATCCTTCGCGTACGATCACGACGGCTCGATTCCGATCCTCATCACCCGAATTCACTGCCTCGCACAGGCTTCGTAAACAATATCGTCACCAATATCCTTCGTAAACAGCCCAGTCCACTTATTTTTGGTTTTTTGGTCGATCCAGGGTAAACGTGTCCAGGATTAACCGCTCCAAACGGAACGAGGGTTGTCACCGACCGCGCGAAGAGTCGCGAAAGTGGGAAGGCAAGGGGAGGATCAAACGAGCGAGGAGCCACGGGTGCTTGGGGGGTCGGTGATCGGACCGGGGCGAAAAACGCTCGCGAGACGGGGCTTCGGCCGTTGTGGATGCTCGCTGGGGGTCCGTGCCTTATAATGAAAGCGTGCCTGTCGAGGACGGGCGGCCCCAAGTGAGAATCCAAAAATCAAAAATCAAAAGCCCAAAATGAGGATGATGATCCTGGGGAACGCGACCAAGCCCCAGGTGCTGGAGGAGGCGCGAAAACTCGCGCTCTTGATCGAGGAGACGCCGGGCCTGGTCCTGGCTGGGGTGGATTTATCGGCGGATTCGGATCTGCGGGATTTGCCGGCCGATGTCGCCGTTGTCCTTGGAGGCGACGGCACGGTCTTGCACGCCGCCCGCCGGATGGAGGACCGACCCATCCCATCTCTGGGCGTGAACCTGGGTCGGCTGGGCTTTCTCGCCGACTTGACCCCGGACGACTTCGCCGATCGGGTGGTCGATCTCGCCGATCGGCGTTACACGGTTGAAAACGTGATGACGTTGGATTGTGTGCTCACCGACGGCGCGGGGACGACTCGCGCGATGCGCGGGCTCAATGACGCGGTGGTTCGCGCCGCGCCCCCTTTCCACCTGGTCGAGATCGGGCTCTCGATCGATGGCGAGAGCGTCATGACCTATCGAGGCGACGGCTTGATCATCGCCACGCCCGTCGGCTCGACGGCGCATAGCCTGTCCGCGGGCGGTCCAATCTTGCCCCAGAGCGCCCACATGTTCGTGGTTACACCGCTCTGCGCGCACACGCTGACTCAGCGCCCGCTTGTCGACAGCGCCCATAAGCTCTTCGAGATCACCTTGATCGGCGAGGATTCCGGCACGATCCTGGTCATCGATGGTCAGGTGCAGCTCGTTCTTTCCCGGGGCGACCGTGTCTCGATCCGACGCGGTCGGACTCCGTTCCCGTTGATCCGACTGCCCGAGCATAGTTTTTACCGGACCCTCCGAGACAAGCTCGGTTGGGGCAAAAACCCCGTGTCGGATGCATGATCGACGATTCGACTCGCGCTCCCCCCACTCGATGGGGATGACGATCCGTCACCGTTCGCCGGCCC
>JAKBAP010000456.1 GCA_021808995.1 Planctomycetota bacterium
TGGCGGGTCAAGAAGGTCCGCGATTTCTTCGACCTGGTCCTCTGCAGCCTTCCCTTCGAACCCGAGTGGTATCACGCCCGGGGCGTCAAGCAGGCGGTCCATGTCGGCCATCCCTATTTCGACGAGCTTGCCGATCGCCCACTCGATGCCGGCTTTTTGAGCCAAGAACACGCCAAACCCGGCGCCATGATCGCGATCCTGCCCGGCTCTCGCACCCAGGAACTCATCCGCAACTTTCCCGTGATGCTCCGAGCGGCCGGGGCGCTGCACACGCGCGGACTCAAGGTCCGCTTTGCCGTCGCGTGCCTACACGAGCGACATCGAGCACTCGCCTTCGGACTCCTGGACCAGGCTCGAGCACGGGGCGAGATTCCAGCCGGCTTGAGTCTCGAGCTCCATGCCGGCCGGACGCCGGAGCTGATCCGTCTCGCCCGGGTCGCGTGGGCCGTCTCGGGCTCGGTGGGGCTGGAATTGATGGCGGAATCGCTGCCATCGGTCGTGCTCTACAAAGTCAAGCGATTCGATCTTTGGGTGGCGCGCCGGTTCATCAGGTCAAAATACATCAGCCTGGTCAATCTGCTGGCGGATGCCGAGGTTTTCCCGGAATACCTGACCTGGCAAGATGCCTCGGGCGCGCTGGCGACGTGGGCCGAGAGGTGGCTGACCGATCCCGCCGCCCGCGAGCGAACCACGACCGCCCTGGTCGAGCTCAAACGTCAGGTGGCCGCGCCTGGGGCCTCCGACCGAGCCGCCCGGCATATCCATTCGTGGCTGGTCGAGCACCAGACGAATGTCTCGATTCTGAAGGGACCCCGATCACGCGACCGATCGACCGTGGTTCAAGGGTCGACCGGTTCGGCGGCAGGCTGATCGCCGGGCCCCGGGTCATTCGCCGGGGCTGGCTCGGGATCGGGCATATTGAGCTCCTGAATGCGCCGATATAAGCGAGGCCGGGAGATCCCCAAAAGGTCGGCCGCGCGGGATTTATTGCCTCGCGACTGGACCATGGCGGTCTCGATCAGTCCGCGCTCGATCTCGATCAGGAGATCGTCGAGCGGCTTGATCGGTCGAGGGGCGATCCCGCGAGGGGTATTGACCTCGAGATTGCCACGAACAGGTGGCGGAAGATCAGCCACCTCGATCAAGTGGCCTGGCTGGCTGGCCTGGGCGTGGCAGGCATCGACGACCCGCGCGAGCTCACGAAGGTTTCCCGGCCAGTCATAAGCGGTGAGCGCGGCCAGGGCCTCCGGAGAAAAGCCACTTCGCGACAGAGGGCCGCGTTGATTTGCCTGCTCGAGGAAATGCTGGGCCAGGAGCGGAATTTCATCGCGTCTTTCACGAAGTGGAGCCAGGCGCAAGACCAAGGTTGTCATCGAATAATAGAGCTCCGAGGTCATCCGGTCATCGGCGAGGGCGGTCTCGGGTTCGTGAGAGCTGGTGGCCAATAATCGTCCTGACCGTCCGATCGCGCCGGCGACCCTGATCTGAAGGTCTCGCGGCAAAAAGACGATCTCGCGGAGCAGGAACGCCCCATCCGCGCCGAGCAAGGGACGTGGCCTGGACGGTTCCGCCGCTTCCCGAGGTGTCCCCGGGCGCGTGGCACCAAAGAGCTGGCGTTCCAGGAGTTCAGGCGCGAGCGCCTGGCAGTCGCAGGGAATCAGGGGCTGGTCGCGTCCCAGGCCGATCGCATGGATGGACCGGGCCACGAGGCGTTTTCCGGTCCCTTCCTCGCCGACGATCAAGACCGGGGTCGTGGTCGTGGCGGCCAGGCGGACCTGCTCGATCAGTCGACGATGGGCCGGCCCCGATCCCACCAGGCTGTCCAGACCATGGCGGGCCTGGTGTGCCTCCCTGATCCGAAGCAACTCGACGTGGAGCTCGGCGTCCTTGGACTGACCCGCCGCGGGATGGGAATCCTCGGGACGAACCAGACCGAGGATCCCGATCAGGTTCCCCTGGTCGTCGTGAAAAGGCCAGAATTCCAGGTGTCGGCGGAGCGGTTCGCCATCCGCTCGTAAGATCATCGTGAGCGTGGAGGCCGGCTCGCCCCGGAGAGTTTCCGGGGGTGGAATGAGGCTCGCGGCCAGGTCGGCTGGATCGTCGGGAGACGCGGGGGCGTGAGCCCGGCAGACGGTCCCACGGACGAATTCCAGGGACCGCCCGACGAGCGATTCCCAGGCTCGATTGACCCAAACGAGCGCGAGGCTGGAGTCGAGCCAAAAAAGGGGCTCGCGCGCGAGCCGTTCGAGCGGTCCAATCCCAAACATCCCAGCGGAATTGCGAGGTTTGCGCGCCATGAGTGCTCGCCGAAATCCTCCGCGTCAGGCGCTGCCTGCGCGGGTGTCAATCCTTGTGAAATCGGCTCCATGACCAGACGACTCGACCGATGATCAGGCCGGTGTCACGCTCGTCGAATTCGACGGGAATGAGAGGATATTCGCGCCCGGCGGGGTTGTTGGGCCTGAGGATGACGTGGCGTCCGCTGATTTCCAGCCATCGGATCATGGGCGAGCCCTCCGGCTGGGCGGCCACGATCTGGCCGTGGAGCTTCAGGGGGCTCGTGACCGACCGATCAATCGCCACGATCGAGCCCGAGGGCAAGATCGGGTTCATGGCGTCGTCCACCAGCCTGGTCGCGATCGTCTCGGCCGGGTTCGGTAGCCAATGTCGATAGGCCAGCACGTGCCCCTCGGATCGCGCGGGATCAAGCGCGGGGTCTCCGATCCCCGTCAAGGAATGGAGGGCGACCGACACAAACTCGGACGCGACGGCCCCGGGCGAACTCTCGGGACCGACGATCACGACCTCGTTCGACGATCGTTCGAGCTCCTCAAGCCCTCGCCTGATCAGCTCCACCGGAGTCAATTGTGAAAGCACCCGATCGTCGTTGAGATTGCGAAACCGCTGCCCCTCGCCACTCAAGAGCCACGTCGGGTTGGCCCCCGTCTGCTCGATGAATCCGAGCAAGACCTCGGCCGGAACCGTGACTCCAGTCTCATAGTTGTACCACGTTCGAGCCGGCAAATTGAGTCTTCGAGCAAGCTCCGGGCCGCCGTGTTCGCCAAAGATTTCGTGGCGAACTTCCCTCAATCGCCGAGACAACGACGCCTTGACACTGACGCGAATTTTCGGTGTTTTCTTACGAGCCACGGTGCTCTATCCCGCACACGGGAACCCCCTGGGCCGCCTGACAGGCACGTTCGTCGCGACATCGCGAGAATCGTTCGAGAGTCCATAAATAGGCCAGGTCAAGATGTCAAGCATCACGACCAAAGCGCCCTCGATCTTCCGCTTCACCAAGAAAAGACGATTTTCCTGGCAGTGGTTGTGAACTTAGCACAAATGACGGGGCGCGTCATCATGCCTAAATCCACCCACCAAAAACCAGATGATTGTGTTGTACTGGTACAACACGACGACGGTTTCGCGAGACGTCGGATCAGCTCGAGTTTCCTGGAGAACCCAGGGCCAATCGTGGCAACCCGTGGCGTGGCCAAAATGCAACAAACTCCCCAGGATAGGACACTTGGCTGGAGTTTGCCGGCGATTTTCAGCGGGCCAGATGAGGATCTGGCGAGGGAGGGCGGGTTGGTTAAAAAATGCCGAGCTCGTCGCGGGCGGCCTCGGTCATGCGATCTTGCGACCAGGGGGGTGACATGACGAGCTTGACGTTGGCCTTGGAGACTCCTTCGACCTTCTCAATCGCGGCGACGGCGTTTCTGAGAATCTCGGGTCCGGCCGGGCAGGCTGGCGAGGTAAGGGTCATCTCGACGTCCACCACGGCCTCACGGGTCTGGATCGAATAGACCAGACCCAGATCGACGATGTTCACGTTAAGCTCGGGGTCCTTGACGCCTCGCAGGGCGGAGGCGATCAGTTCTTGGTCGATCATGGGTCGGGTGCCTTGGGTTGAGTTAAAAAAATGATCGATCCCGGTGCGTATCGCGAGAGCTGGGGTCAGGATTCATCGTCGTTGATCGAGACATAAACGCCATCGTCGCGAACCTCGACGGTATGAAGGACGACCGGCTCGATGGCCGGCATGCAGAGGGCCTTTCCGGTGGTGACGTCGAATCTGGCCCCATGACGCGGGCACATGATTTCCTTGCCGATGAGATCCCCCTCGGCGAGCGGGCCACCGTCATGGGTGCAGACGTCGTCGATC
>JAKBAP010000457.1 GCA_021808995.1 Planctomycetota bacterium
ACCTTGATCATCACGCCGATTACCGGCGACAACCCGGGTGGAGTATTCGGCCCATCGAGATCGAAGATGCCGCCGATGTCGCGCCCGTCGACCCGCATCCCATGGCCGACCCCCGGCATCTCGAAGTACGTCCAGCCGAGGACCTTCGCGAAAAACTCCCTCTCATCGGCCGGTTGGGACGTCAGGATGTTGATCCAGCAAAAATCGCCCGATCCGCGGATGCCCGTCGCCATCGTCGCCCCTGTTCAAGAAGGCAAGCCAAGGATCTCATGTAGCGACCGATCATAACCAACCGGCGCGAACGCGGTGAATCCCTTCCAGCGAATCCTTGAAAACCCCAGGGCGCCAGGAAAAGCGCGAAGGGATTCGCCTGGCACCCATGAATCCTTGATCAAGTCACCGCGCGGTCGACCAGGCGAGATCGAGCCACCGTGATCGGTTGGACTTACCCCGGCGCGACCGCGGCCGCGCCGGGGCCTCCTGGCGGGTTTACTTTCGGAGGTACAGCCAGATAAAGCCGGTGCTCTCCTCCTTCACGAACGTTATCCGCTTGCGATCGAGCTCCTGGATTCGCAGCCACGCCTTTGTCCGCTCCTGATCGTCCTTCGCGGCTTGCAGCTTTCCGGACGCCAGCTCACGCTCCTTGGTCCATGCGTCGCACCGCTTTTTGAACTCCGCCTCGCCGAGCCCGTCGGCGGGAGTGTCCAGCGGTACCCTGTCGCCGACCAGGATGTCGAGCTTTCCGTCACCGTTGATGTCGTCGACCCAGATCCGCGTGTCGGTCATGGGCCCCTTGATGTCCGCCTCGCGGAGCAGCGAGCCGGACTCGACACTGGGGCCATGCTCGATCAGCGTCCGGAACGGCTCGAGTCGGGCGGGGTTCCCCGCTCCGGCGCGGTTCTCGGCCCATTGCACGCCCCCCTTGCTCGATCCGCTCAGGATGTCCAGGTCGCCGTCGTTGTCCCAATCGATCACGAACGGATCGCCGTGATGGCCCGCGACAATCAGCGGCTCTTCGCCGGCCTTCATCTCGTCCGGCTTCGGGAGAAACTTGCCGCCCCCTTGACCCCTGAAGAGAAAGAGCTTGCCGGGGAACGTGCCGACGACCAAGTCTAGATGACCGTCGAGGTCCCAATCGGCCGCGAACGGCCGGGTACAGATGTTGTTGATCCAGTCCTCGCCTTCGCCGGGCTTGCCGTGGACGGGAATGATGAGGGGCTCGCCGTCGGTGCCGTTGAGCACTTCCGCCTTGCCAAACGTCCCGTCTGGCTTGCCATGCAGAACCTGGAACAGCCCCGCCATGTCATTCGTCAACCGCGAGTAGGAGCCCGAGAGGATGTCGCGCCTGCCGTCGCCATCGATGTCCACGAACTGTGGAGTCGAGCTGGTGCATCACCAAACGCCCGGAATCTCGGCGACCACGCCGCCGGCTTTCAGCCAGTCGCCCGCGGCGAGCTTGCCATCTCCCAGGTTCCTGTAGACCCGGATTTTCCCTCCGTGGAACTGGCCGACGAGCAAATCCTTCTTGCCGTCTCCGTCCAGGTCCGCCCAGCACGGACAGGCATAGCCAGGTCCCTCGACCCGCACCGGAGCGCCTTGGGCCCCAAGCCGGGTCGGCGGATGAAACTCGGCGGGTCCCCCAAGAACCACGGCACCACCCGCGATGATCGTCGAGAATAACGTCACCAACATGATTCGCCTCCCGAGGTTTGAGCCCGAACGCCTTCGACGTTTGTCGCACAAGACCAGCCTAACCGCTCCCAGCCCAGCGATCCACGGGGTGATTCGCCACGAGGGTCTTGGTCCCGATGCCTTCCTTGCCCAGGCCGGCGCGGATCCGCGGGGTCGAGCGGGGTTCGTGGTTCGCCGCTTCTCGCGTCCCTGGGCCCGGACCGCTAGTCCAGCAGGCCCGAGGAGTAAAGGGTCGTGTTGAAGAACGAGCGATACTCGAATTCGCTCATCTGCTGAACATAGATAATCGTGCCGTTGGGAAGAACCTCGATCGATTGCCCGGCCGGCCCGGTCTTGGTCACCAGGCCACCGGAGGTGAAGGCCAGGTTGCCGTTGGAGAGCAGCTCGGAGCTGCCGAGGAATGGCGAATAGTTGCCCATGTCGGCGTTCACCACCAGGGTCGCCGTCATGTTTTGCTCGTTGAGGACCCATTCCTGACCCCGGCTATCGGCCGTCGGGTTGGTGGCTCGCCGGGTGTTGCCGTCATCAAAGACAAGCAAGGTCGTGTTGTTGATATACCGCATGTCGTGCTGGTGGGAAAACCACGGATCCGGGGTGTTGGCGATCGGGGTGAAGTTGCCCCCCGCCCCCAGTTTCCAGATGATGTGGCCGTTGCCGGTCCCGTTGGCGTAATCGATCTTGACGGCCCAGTCCTGGGTGCGAAGCGAGACCACCAGGTTGTCATCCTCGGGCGACCAGGTAACCGAGTTGGCGTGCAGCCAGTCGGTCGGGATCGGGTGATCGGTGCCCAGGCGGTTCGTGCTGAGCCAGTGAAACGCGTTCCACGCCCAGACCGGCTGGAAATTCTGATTCAAGACAATGACCATGGCCCCGATGAACCGGGTCGGTGTCCCCTTGTAATCGACGGTCTTGGGAGTGGTCGCCAGGACGACCGTGTCGCCGTTGGGCAGGAGCTTGGCCTCGTGGTTGAGGGTGAGGATCGGCGGCTGATGCAAGGCGGCCAGCCCAAGGTCGATGGCGTGGATATTCGTCTCGCGCAGGGTGTCGCCAGCGAGGTCGACCTGGCGCAGCGTGTCATAGCCACCGGCGTTGCCAATCGCGTGGCCGCCGATGATCATGACCGTCCCTCCGGGCTCGAGATTCTGGGCATACCCCGCGTATCCGTTGGCCACCGGGTCGTAATACCAGAGCACGTTGCCGCTCATGTCGGTCGCCACGGTGTTGACGATATTGATCCCCGCCGTCCCCTTGTTGACCCCCGCGTGGAAGATGACGGCCTGGCTCGGGTCGATCCCGGCGGCCGGTGGCTTCGTCACCGTGAACGTCGGGAATGTCAGGTAGCTCGGCAGGCTCCCCGTGGTGAACGCCAGTGGGGCCGAGATCGTCCCATTATCGAGGACATCCCGCATCAGATAGGTCGTGTCGGGCAGCATGCCGGCCACGATGAAATTGGTGCTCTCGCCGGCGACGATCGGAAGCGGAGAGGTCTGTTGCCACGACAACGTGGGACCCTCCCTGGCGAACTGGACGTACATCGACGAGCCCGGCGACGGGGGAGCGCTATAAAGCGCCACCAGCGGATTCGCCATCGGACTCACCACGGCGGTATCGCCCATGACCCGCGAGAGCGCTGTGTAGGGCGCGTACGCGGCTTGGCCATGAGGGGACCAGAGACCAGGCTTGACCTCGGCCACGATCTCATATCTCCCTTGAATCATCGGGTTCCAGGTAAAGCTGTTCCCAAAGCCAAAGTCACGCACCACCTGGGTGTCGCCCGCCGGCGACACGACGCTAAACTGAAACACCGGCCTGGACCCAAGACCGCTCGTCCGCGCGGTCCACGTGACAGGCGCTCCCACGTAGGAAACAGACGGAGCGGTCTCGACCAGGGTGACCGACAAGAGCCGGCGTTCCTCGAGCCGTGTCACGCGCGGATGATGCCGCCGAGGACGACGAGCCAGGGCGCGACGAGCCACGGCCCGCTCGCGGGACGGCGTCATGAATCGCCACATGAAGATGTCTCCAGATCGAGAAATTCTCGTTTGCTTCTCCAGGCCGATCAATCGAGGGCCATTAATAGGCTTACACGCGCCGGGACGCGGGGGCAATGGCGTGGACCAGGAAAATCGAGCGAATGGGGCGATCTGCGCGCGGCATGGCGCCGACCTGGGAACCGCGAAACAGCCACTGGAGTCCTGTTGTGCTGGCGGCTAACAACGTCAACCTGGGAGCGCGGGCGTCTCGTATACCTGTGAGCGCGAGCGTCTCGTATGCCTGGGAGCGCGGGCGTCCCGCCCGCTTGATTAATACTTGCGGGCGGGACGCCCGCGCTCCCAGGACAAATCCATGCGCACAACTAGGAACGCGGGCGGCCCGCCCGCTCGATCAATACTTGCGGGCGGGACGCCCGCGCTCCCAGGACAAATCCATGCG
Source organism: Planctomycetota bacterium (assembly GCA_021808995.1). GTDB lineage: Bacteria > Planctomycetota > Planctomycetia > Isosphaerales > Isosphaeraceae > JAKBAP01. The sequence continues at coordinate 4,126 of JAKBAP010000457.1, forward strand.
CACAACTTTAGGAGCGCGGGCGTCTCGCCCGCTTGAT
>JAKBAP010000458.1 GCA_021808995.1 Planctomycetota bacterium
GTTCGCGAGCGATGATCGACCGGAGCGCCCCCGGCGACTGCCACGCCCCTCGCACGAGAGCGCCTGGCTCGATCACCTGGACTCGCCGCTCTCGCGAGCACGTCCAGACGGCGACGGCGATCGTCCCGATCCCGAGTGCCAGTAACAAGGCCGCCAGTCGCATCGTCCGCGATCCCTCGAACACGCCGACCTCCACGAGACCACCCTGGCGGCGAATTCTATGCGTGCCGGATTCCCTGGCAATCCCAGTCGACCAAGAACCGCCCCGTCCTGGCGACCGATGAAGCCGTCATCGTTCGCGATCCCCGCGTCATGGGTTGGGGAGTCGGCTGACGAATCTGAGGAACCGGCCTGTGTCGCGGAGGGGTGGGCCATGGCCAAAGGCGATTAGCCGGGGCTCGAGCTCGAGAAATCGCCGGGCAGACCTGCGATTCTGGGCGGGATCGAGGGTAAAGATCGCCTGGGGCTGGCAAAGCATTTCCCGTCCCGTCCAGATGTTCAGGTTACAAATGACATCGCCAGTGACGAGCAGGCGGTCCGACTCTCGCCAGAACGAGAGATGCCCGGCCGTATGTCCTGGGGTTTCGATGACGGTGAATGAGCCGACCTGGTCCCCCTCGGAGAGCCGTCTGGCGACAGGATAGGCGGGGCCTTTCACGAATCCACCGGCGATGCGAGTAAACCAGTGCGGATGCATCCTTGCGATCATGACGCCTGGCGATTCCATCGCTTCCGTGTCGTTCGCGCCACACCAGAGCGGGATGCCGAGCCTTGAACAGATCGCCGCGGACGAGCCCTGATGATCGGGATGAACGTGCGTGAGGGCATGAGCGGTGATGTCGCGATCCTTGAGCCGCCACAAGAGTCGCCTTGCATCGAATCGGGTGGCGGCGTCAATGAGCACGTCGCCCAGGATATAGACATTGACGGCATGAGGGGGAAATCCCTCGAGCACATGAACGTCCTCGGCGAGGGGTTTCATGAGGGTGGGGTACTCCGTTTGGTCGTTGGGTAGGGTATCAACAGGCCCACCTGTTCTTTTCATCGATGGCCACGTGGCTCGCTCCGCGTGGAAGCCTCCAGGGAGGTTGGAGCGTCATGCGCGAGTCCTCCCCTTTCTTTCATGAGTTCCGCGATCCTAGCCTTCTCCACACGTTCCGCGCGACCGCTTCTCGTACCGTAGACGAAAACGCCCGCCAGACCAACGATGGTGCTTCCAGCTATTCCCGCGCCCGCGACATCGTGACCGAGGGCCACTAGGATCATCCCGCCAATGAGGGCTGTCATCGACACCCCGGCTCCGATCCACATCCCCCACTAGGCCTGGCGGGTGTCGGAACTCACCATTCGCGACTCAAGCCTTCGTCGATGCCTTGACTGGTTCAGGCTATTGTTGATCGGTCGACCCGCCGCACCTGGTGAAAGTTTGTCGTAGGCGCGGAGCGTGGCCGCGTCTGGCAACGGCCCAGCGTGCAACATTCGCTTGGACCTGGACAGGGCGACCAGTCGGGGCTTGGTGGGATCGACGGTATCGAAAACGGTGGCTCCCGCTTGCACCGACGCAGTGACCTCCGCCACGTCTCCCCCCGCGGCGCTCGTTTCGACCCGCGCCTTCGTCGTTTCGACGGAAGGCTTTGTCGCTCGGCTACTCGAGGATTGTGGGCTCTCGATCACGGGGGTCTCCCGCGACGGCATATCCGGTTCGTCGATATTCGGCCCCGTCGCCATTGTGCTCTTCTCCAAAGCGTCCGGCGACGCCTTCGAGCATCGAGCGCCGAAGGTCGTCTCCGATCGCGTACCAGTCGGACGCGAGCGCGACGTAGTCCGCTTCATCGGGAGATGGACTTACGTTGTATTCGTTCATCGACCCCCGCCAATCGAGTAGCCGGGCAACGCCGCTCAGCCACGAACGGTGGGCGAAGGCAAGGGTCGAGTACCAAACCCGCGTCTCACGTGTGAACATGACGGCGTACTCAACGAAAATGTGAGCGGTCTTTCCAGACAATGCCCCGTTCCGACGGGACTAGTTGTAAATCACCAGTCACGAATTCACTTTTCGGCAATCCGTTGTACGTGTGCCCACTTCGACCAAGGTGGTCACCACGAAAACGTTGATGTCCTTGAGAATAATCCTAACCCCAATCATCTCGAAAAGCTTCCCCTGGACCGCGAAAAGAGGTCGGCGGTTGTCAAGCAACGATAGCGATCCAGCCATTTCACCGTGTCGTCCGGCGTTGACCGATCAGGAGACTTTGGCGAAAGTCTCGGCCGGGGACAAGGGGAGGTGAGCCGGATCACGTGAGGGAGGGGCGGACCATCGAATCGCGACGAATGCTCGGGGATCGCCAGGCGTCCGCGCTTATGGTGGTGCTGGCCGTGCTGGCTCGGGCCTCCGTGGTGCTCGTGCTCGCGAGCCATCATACGCCCCGGAGCACCTACGAACACGGCGAGATCGCCGCCAACCTGGTCGCGGGCCGCGGCTTTTCCATGGAATTCCTGGGTGTGTTCGGGCCCACCTCGCAGCAGGCCCCGATCTATCCCCTGGTCGTCGCCGGGGCCTATGCGATCGCCGGGGTCGAGACCCCGCGCTCACTCTTGATTCTTGAGCTCGGGCAGGCGCTCCTGGGGGGCGTCATGGTGATGGGGGTGCTGGCGCTTGCTCGCGAGCTTTTTCCTGGCCGGCGGCTTGCACATTGGCTCGCCGGCGGGCTCGTGGCTCTCCATCCAACGCTGGTCTACGCGGCCACGCATGTCCAGGTCGCGTCGCTCGCCGCGACCCTTCTGGTCTGGACGCTCGCCCTCGCCTCTCGGGCGGGCCGAACCGGGGCGGTGGGCGACACGGTCGCGACGGGCGTCCTGCTGGGGTTGCTCGCCTTGACCGATCCGATCCTCTCGCTCGCGGTCGTGGGGGTGGGGCTTGCGATCGGGCAGGGGGTGGCGTTCGCGAGTCGGCCTCGATCGGTGGCGATCCGCCGTGTCTTGCTCGCGGTGGGTGTCGCGGCAGTGGTCATTAGCCCATGGCTGGCGCGAAACGCGGTGGTTCATCACGAGTTCGTCGCGATCAAGAGCACCTTTGGCTATGCCTTCTGGCAGGGCAACTGCGCCCAGAGCGAGGGGACCGACAAGGTCGTTCGCCCCTCGGTGGGTCGGATTCTCGACCGCCCGAACGCCGGCTCGCTCTCCGAGCTCAACCAGACGCTCTGGCTAGCCCGGCACGAGGCGGGATGCATCGACGACATCGCGCTTTCCAGGGCCGACCGGGCAATCCTTGGGAAAGTCCCGGAAACCGAGCGTTCGCGGGTGCTGTTTCGTCGCGCCTGGTCGGACCTGGCTGCGCGGCCGGGGCGTTATGGGGAGCTCTGTCTCAAGCGGCTGCGGTACTTTGTGTTGTTTGACGAGACGAATCCCAAGACGCGGCTCATGATCTATCGCGCGCCTCACCTTGGGCTCTCGCTGTTCGCGATGATCGGGCTCTGTCTCGCGCCCACGGGGTCGATCAGGCGGCTCGCGCCGACGCTCGCGACGGCCGCGGTGATCACGTTGTTTCACACGCTCACCATCGTCTCCGCGCGGTTTCACATTCCGCTCGAGCCGCTGATGGCGATCTGGGGGGCGGGCGCGTCGGTTTCCGTCGCGAGCGGCGTTGGCTGGTTCAGCCTCGGCTGGAGACCACGTCATACGCGTCTGGATCGTAGGCCGGCTTGTACCGATGATCGGAGGCCATCTGGGATCGCGTCTCACGGGCGGCCCTGAGTGAGAGGACGGTCAGGATCACGCTCGTCGCCAGCGCTCCCATGCTGATCAACATCGCGCATCCCCAGGCCACCACCGCGATCGGGATCTCTTCCAGGGGACTCGGCGCGGGGACCACGATGCTGGTCAGAAATGCCCCCAAGACCGCGAAAAACGGCACGCCCAGGCCGATCGCCGCGACCGCGAACGACTGGCCCAGGGCCTGACCCGTGGTGGAAGGGAGGCCGTGCTCGATGGATCTCATTCGCTCGAGATGCCGCCATTCCTCGCGGCGGTGGCGATGCTTGAGAATCGTCAGCATCGGGGCCAGGATCAGCGGCATCAGGATCGCCACGATCGGGATCAACATCGGTGAGATGGAATGCATGGACCAATTCCTTGGGGGCCTGAAGTCGAGGA
>JAKBAP010000459.1 GCA_021808995.1 Planctomycetota bacterium
TCCGCGTGAACGCGCCCGGACCGGGGCCGGGCGCGATTCCATAAGTCTCGAGGATCTTGGTCGATCCGATCATATAAGCCAAGATCACGCGGTCGCCGTTGAGATACCGGCCCAGATAGCGGCCCCATCGCCGGTTGATTGGCCCGTATCGCCGGCCGTCGCGCCCCCGGACGCGATCGTCGGCGAAGCTCCCCGTATCCGGATTCGCCCAGCCAGGCTCGTTGGCGAGCGCTGACGTTACCGTCCCGACGATCCGCGGATGAACCTGGTGCCGGCCGTTGAAATTGATCCCGTTCCAATCGATAAAGCCCTCCCCCGTCCAGGAGGCGGCCAATCGAAGGGTGTCGATGTCAAACATCGCCCACGCGCGCCCTCGCGATACCCCCCCCTGCCCTGGGTCGAGCCGGATCGCGATTCCCTTGTAGGCATAGTTGCTCTCGTCGTGGCCGATCTCATAGGTGGCGCTCAGGCTGGGCCCGTAATCCATCGCCGACCACGCCTCGATCGAGCTCGGCGCTGGGCCGCGGCTGGTCCCCTTGGGGAGTCGATCAAGATAGGCCTGATCGATCTTGAAGGTCCCCGCGGGATCGCGGGCCTTTAGATAGTTTTCACGGACCCAGTGGATGGCGTCGTATTTTTGCTGGGGGACCATCCAGGTTTGCGGGGGCATCTGGCCTTGCCCGTCGGTGAGGACGCGGTACATCGCGTAAGGGTCGCCGCCGGTCTTCAAGGTCGCGGTGGTGAACCGCGGGGCCGTCGGCAGCGAGCCCGCGCGCTCGTGGTCGCCGTGGCAATTGGCGCAGACCCGATCATAGATCGCCCGCCCACGCTCAAGACTGGCGGGGCTCGAGTCCTTGATCAGGGCGGCATGATCAAGCTGATGTTCATAGTCTGGAAGGACCGGAGCGACTAGGGACGGATCGGGGCGGAGCTCACGGGCTCGAGCGGGTCCTTTTTCGGCGATTTCCATCACGTACCGCGCCAGGTCGAGGAACTCCGCGCGGGTGGTAAGCGTCCTCGCGAGCCCCGCGGGCATCAGGGAGGATTCGGCGATCTTTTTTTCGTCGATCCGCTCGCGGGGGATCGTGATTCGCCGGCCGCTGGCGGGATCACGAACCACGATCGCCTGGGGAGTTTCCTCGTCCAGGAAGCCGGTGGTGGTCTGGCCCTGGTCGTCGAGGATGGTCACCGTCTGGAAGCCCCTGGCGATGGTTTTCGAGGGTTCGAGGATGGATTCGACGATCTCGGAGTCGGCCAGGGTCTTGCCGATCGTCGCCAGGTTGGGGCCGAGCGGATTCGCCTTTTCATCGGTGGCGTGGCAGACGGTACAGATCATGGTGGGCCGATAAAACAGGATCGCGCCCTTCCGGGGGTCGCCCGCCCGCCGTGACTCGGCGGCAAGTTCGCGGGGGATCTCGGCCCGCAGACGAGCCTCGAGATCGATGCCCGCCCCTGGACCATCCTGGACACCCACCAACATCACCGAGAGTAATATCGCAATCATGAAACGGCTCGTTTCCGACTCGTTCGGGGCAAGGATCGCGAGGATTTCAGCGAACCATCGTAATCGAAAATGCCCGCGCGGGGGATAGTCGGCCGTCGCGGGCGCGGGCTCACGGCGTGGTCGTCCTCACCGTCATTTTACCGGCGCCAGGGTCGGCTTCCACGATTGATCGATTGGGTCCAGGGCGAGGATCCAGCCGGGAGTGGACCTGGCGACCAGGGCCTGCCGATTGGCGAGCGCTCGCGGGTCCAAGCCCCAGGCCTGGACGATGGCGATCGCGCGGTCGGGCGAAAGCACTTTCGCGCCCGAGGGCTGATTCTGGGACAGCTTGATGTTGGACTCGATCCAGTGGTCGGGGTCGCGTTTGAAGGTCTCGGACCAGAGGCCCAGTCCAATCGGGCAACCAAGGGCGAGGAGTGGATTCCAGGCGCGTGCGTTTCGTGGCCAGCAATCGCCGCGGGCGCAGCCCACCCCGCCGCAGAGTCCCGTGCCACCGGGAGCGCCCGGCAGGTCGATGGTTTCGCACTCCATGACCCAGACAGGCACGACCGTCTTGCCTGGCGTCGCCTTCTGAATCTCACCGACCAGCCGGGCGGCCGCGTCGTCGCCCGGTGATCGAGCGGTCGTGGCGGGCGTTCCATAATCAAGCGCCCAGCGGCATTGATCATTTCCGCAGCCACACGACGAGGGGCCCGTTTGAAGGTCGTTCAGGTACACCCCGGACCAACGCCCGGGCAGGTCCGAAACCAGGGCCTTGATCCGGGCTCGATGGGCGTCGTAGGCGGCGGTATAGCCGATCGGCACCCAGGGCCACGCCTTGATTCCTTCGCCGGCTCGGCCGCGTGGGGCGTTTGGGAATCGCTTTCGCCAGTCGTCATGATGACCGCCTAGGGAGGCGACCCACTCGGGGTGGGCGTCGGCCAGGGCTGGATTTCGGGCGACCTCGATCCATGCCCAGAGATCCAGACCCCCGTCGGCGACCGAGCGGGCGATCCTGGGCCACTCGTCCTTGGACGATTCGTCGAGGATCACCACGACGGTTCGAGCCCCCTTGGCCTTCCAGTCGGCCAGGAACCCAGGCGCGATGCGTTCGGACCGAACCAGAATGCCCCGCGCGGGCTCGTCAGCGCGTGCCAGGCACGCCAGGCCGAAGGCCAGGCTCGAGGCGGCCAGCGATGCGATATGCTTTCGATTGAGCGTCATGAGGGCCTCATGAAAGGTGACCTGGGTGTTCGGAAACAAGCATGCGGCGGGCGATCACGATGGCACCCTTGACCGGTTCCGGGACGAGCTGGTGGGCGGGCTCGTAGCCGTGGATCCGGAGCTCGGCCAGAAGGGCGGCCCGGACGGTCGCCGAGGCGAGCAGGAAGCCACCGGCGAGGGCGATCGGCAGTGGCCCCGCGCGCCGGCCGAGCGCCCGGGCGGCGGCCGCGGCGAGCTCGGCGAGCGAGCGGCCGGCGGGAACGAGCAGGCGGTCGGAGTCGGCGGGAGCGCTCGCGCAGGCCATGAGGACCTCGGGGGCGAGGGCGGCGATCCGAGCGCGGGTGAATTCGGGGGCGTAGAGGGCGGTCACGATCTCGCCGGGCTCGCTCACGCCGAGGGCCGCCGCGAGCCGCTCCGTGAGTGGGTCGCCGAGAGCCGGTCGGGATTCTCGTCCATCGTGTCTTCGGGCGACCAGGCTCAGGGCGTCCAGGCTTAATCGGTAGGCGCTTCCCTCGTCGCCGATCAGGTGCCCCCAACCCCCCGCGCGGGCGGTCCGGCCATCGGGCGCGCGAGCGGTCGCGATCGAACCGGTTCCCGCGATCACGCCGACTCCCCAACCCTCGGGCGTGCCCGCCGCGATCACGAGAGCTCCGTCGTTCTGGGTCGCCAGCCGGCGTGCCCACTGGCCGTCGTCATTCCAGAGGGCCAGCAGCGCCCGGTCCGAGGGTCGATCGAAGCCCGCCAGACCCAGGCAAGCGACCTCGACGCGGGCCCGAGACTCGCCCGCGTCGGCGAAGGCCCCGGCGATCGCGGTCTCGAGCGCGTGGCGGGCGGCCTCGGGGCCGACGGCCTTCGCGTTCGACGGTCCGCCCACGCCCTGGCCTAGCACCTCGCCGTCGGCGGAGGCAAGCCACGCCTCGGTGGAGCTCCCCCCGCCGTCGACACCCAGGAGAAGACATCGGGAAGTCATCGTCAGGGTTCTCCCACGGCCGCCCTGACCGCCGCGCGCACCTGGCCGGCGCTCGATTCAAGAAGGGTCCTCGCGCGCTGGGCATCAACCCCGCCAAGGGCGACCACGAGAGCGATTTTCAGCTCGCCCGCGCACTCAGCCAGGATCCGCCCGGCCGCTTCGTCGTCCACGCCGGCGACCTCGCGGAGGATTCGCCGAGAGCGGATTCGCAACTTTTCATTGAGCGGACGCATGTCGACCATCCGATTGCCGAGGGTCTTGCCGATGCGGACCATCGAGCCAGTGGAGATCATGTTGAGGACCATCTTGGTCGCCGTCCCCGCCTTGAGCCGGGTCGAGCCGGCCAGGACCTCGGGGCCGACCAGGATCGCGATTTCGAGGTCGACCTCGGCGGCGAGCAGGCTCGGGCGCTGGCAGGAGACGCCGGCCGTGGCCGCGCCCCGCCGCCTGGCCTCGC
>JAKBAP010000038.1 GCA_021808995.1 Planctomycetota bacterium
ACTCCAACACTTATAGGATTGTCGCTCGGGGTTCAGTTCCAGCGAGGGCGTGTGGTCATCGTGAAACGGGCAGAGGGCCTTGTATCGTCGCCCCGATCGACGCAGCGTGAGATAGTCCCCCGCGAGGGAGACAATATCGACCGCGTCTTTAATGGCGGTAAGCGTTGTATCGGGATGGCGGGACACACAAGGCTCCTGATTCAAAGAGTCTGGCAAGAGTCGTGGTCGGCGGGCCGCCCGGCCCAATGCGTCTCACGCCAACCCGCCGCCCCCTTCCGTGTCCCGCGGTTATCTTGGCTTCGACCGAATTATAACCCTCACCGAATTCGGGTCAAGTTTTCTCATCGATCCGCCGACAGCTTGGGTGTTTTTGTAAGACGAAACGATTCTGAGCGTTAGGTTCGGTCGTCCAATCACGCCGACTTGCCGTTGCGTGAACGTATGTACCAGACAAGATCACCCATGTGTACTCTCTGAAACCACCCCAAATCCTCGCCGTAGCTTATCTATTTCCTCATCCGGGATGCTCGGGCGGCCCGAAAATGTCTTTCAAACCATGTGTCCAAGTCAAGTGCGCGGTTTTGGATCAGGGCTGCCCGCTGGGTGTCGACGCGTTCGCGGCCGATGTCGAGTGGATTTCGCCATGGATGACGGGACCGCGCGGCCTTGGTGTGTCGCTCTAGTCCGCGTCCCGATCATGATGAGCAGGAAAAGGACGGGCTTCCGCGGTGGGGCGTGCCACCGAGAGGTGGTCTGGGCGGATTTGACTGGGAACCGCGCGGTTGTGCTCGTGGCTCGGCCAGTGGGATGGACGCGGGGCCCTGGTTCGGGTCGCGCGCATTGAAAAGGCGTCAGGGAGGCTGATTGCCTCCGACGCCTTTTCGCTTGAGCGTGTTTTCAGCGTGATCAGTTGGCCTTGGGATTGAGAGCGCCCGTGGCGGGGAGCGGGGGAAGGGCGGCGGTCTTTTCGTCGCTGGTCGGCAGGAGCTTGCCGGCCGCCGATCGGACGATGATGGAGGCGTCGCCGCGGGCCATCTCGGCGAGTCGGCGCTCGACGAGCGGCGTTTTGTGAGCCGCCAGGGCTTCGACCGCGCTTAACCGTACCGACTCTACGGGATCGTGGGTGAGCTGAATCAGCCAGATGACGGGATCGAGGTCGGTCCGATCCTTGAGCAAGGGAATCACCGAGACTCGCTGAGCAGGCCTGGGGCTGAAAATCAGGGCACCGAGGCTGATTTGCTCCTGGGTGAGGCCGCGGGTTTTGAGCACCATGCCGGCGACCTCCTGGATCGAGGGGTCGGGGTCGTTCATCCTGGTGAGCAGCATGTCGACGGTGAGCAGCAGGCTGCGCCTGGCGTAGGAGACGAGGGTTTGCTTGCGTACGTCGAGGTTTTCATCATCAATATAGGGGACGCCGGGGGCGGCCATTTCGTCGATCGGAAGAGCGCCCAGGCAGGCGACGGCGGCGATTCGCGTATTGATGTCGCGGCTGGCCAGGGAGCGAACGACGCCGGGGTGGAACGCGCCTTTCCATTCGGCGAGCGCTTGTTCCTCGGTGGGCATGAGGGTGCGCCCGGGCACCCAGACCCAGAGCTTCGCGATTTCGGCGAGTGCCGTTCGCCTGGGGTTGGGGTCGGTGTCGGAGAGTCCGGCGGTGATCAGGTCGTGGAGTGGCTGGAGGGCGTCGACCCAGCGAGCGGGGGCTGGTTCCTTGGTGAACCGGTCAAAGACGCGGCAGGCGGCGGTGATGACGCTGGCCCGAAGGGGCCCCTGGAATTTCAGGTAACCCGCGCGGAGGGCAAGGAGGGTGTTCCGTGATTTTTCCGTCTCCTCGTCGTTTGCCGGTGGGGTCGAGGCATCGGGGTTGGGAGTGAGCTGCTTGAGGAGCGTGGCGAGCGCCTCCGCGTCTCCGGAGCGCAGGCCCTGGTCGAGCCCCCCTTCGGCGGTCGCGGTTGCTTGCGCGCCTGCCGCGGGGCGACGGCCCTTGAACACGCCCGCCTTGTAGCAAAACGCTAGCGCGGCCACGCCGGCGCATGAGAAAACGCCTACCATCAAGAGGCCCGCTCGTCGCCGCTTTGGCATGGTTGCCTCCCTGCAACTCTGGTCCCACGAAATCCGTCGTCTGGCGCGTGTCTGGAAACGAGGTCGCGCTGCCCCACCCGGTCGACCGAGTTGATTTCCCGAGTCGGGGCATATCATAGTGAGGCAGGCGAAGTGGACAAGATCAGTTGACGATCGGCGGGGTGAAATGACGATACCCAGCGAATTCGAGCCCCGGTCCTCGTCGGGATCAGGGTCCGTGGAACGGCTGGCTCGGCGGCTGCGCGGCGAGACCCGGGCCGAGGTTCACGTCGACCTGGGTCGTCGGGGGGTTTACGCCACCGATGCCAGTCTCTATGAGATCGAGCCGCTTTGCGTGGTGGTGCCGCGGACAGCGCGTGATGTCGCGGCGGTGGTCGCGGTCGCCGCGGGAGAGGGCGTGCCGATCGTACCGCGCGGGGGAGGGACTAGTCTTTCGGGGCAGACGGTCTGCGCGGGCATTGTCGTTGACTTCTCCAAGTACGTGAACGCGATCGGCATCGTGGACCGCGATCGGATGACGGTGAGGGTCGAGCCAGGGGTGGTGCTTGAGCAACTGAACGCCCATTTGCGTCCCCTGGGGCTCTTTTTTGGGCCTGACGTTTCAACGAGCGATCGTGCCACCCTGGGGGGGATGATCGGGAATAATTCGGCTGGGGCGCGGTCGCTGCGCTATGGGAAGACGGTCGATCACGTGTGCTCGTTGGATGTCGTGATGGCCGACGGCACGACGGGGAGGCTGGGCCCGACCGAGCCCGATGAGCTTGATCGCGTCTGCCGGCGTGGCGACGCGATTGGCCACGCGCATCGGGTGGTTCGGGACGTGGTCGCGCGTCATGAAGGGGCGATTCGCCGCCATTTTCCCCGGATCCTTCGCCGGGTCAGTGGGTACAACCTCGATGAAATGATTCCTGGCTTGCCGGTTCGCGCGGCGGGGTGGGTCGACCCTCCCTGGAGCTTTAACCTGGCGAAGCTGGTGGTGGGCTCCGAGGGGACCTTGGCGGTCGTGACGAGCGCATTGCTCAAGGTCATGCCGTTGCCGGCGGCGCATGGGCTGGTGGTGATGTCGTTCACGACGATCCCTCACGCCCTGGATCGACTCCCGGAGATCCTCGCGACCGGTCCCTCGGCCGTCGAGATGCTGGACCGAATGATCCTGGACCTGGCCGCTCAAAACCCCCATTACGCGCGGTCGCTGGATTTCGCGACTGGCCGGCCGGGGGCGGTCCTGGCGGCCCAGTTCCACGCGGATTCCCAGTCCGACCTTGAGGACCGGGCCCGACAGCTCGAGCAAGCGATGGCCGGGCGGCCTGGGGTGCTCGGGATCCGGGTCCGGCTCAAGGACGCGGCCAAGGACGATTTCTGGAAGGTCCGCAAGGCCGGCTTTTCGCTGGTGATGGGGTTGGTCGGTGACGCCAAGCCGATCGCGTTCGTGGAAGACACGGCCGTCGACCCGGCTCGCCTGCCGGAATTCCACGCGCGATTCGAGCAAATCGTCTCGCGTCGAGGGGTTTCGGCCGCGTGTTATGGGCACGCGGACGTTGGCTGTCTTCATATCCGGCCGATCCTCGGCCTGAGGTCGAGCGAGGGGGTCGAGACCATGCGCTCGATCGCGCGCGAAGTCTCGGACCTGGTGGTCGAATTCGAGGGGGCGATGAGCGGCGAACATGGCGACGGGCTCGCTCGAACCCTCTGGAATCGCAAGCTCTTTGGACCGGAAGTCTATTCCGCGCTCGAGGCCGTCAAAAGGGCCTTTGATCCCCATGACGTGCTCAATCCCGGCAAGGTGATCGGCGATGGCGACCTGGGCGAGAATCTGCGCCTGGGTCCGGATTATCACCCTGTCGAGCCAGGTTCGACGGGGCTGGATTTCTCGGAGCAGGGGGGGTTCGCGCGGGCGATCGAGATGTGTTCCGGGGTGGGGGCGTGCCGGAAGACCGATTCGGGGGTGATGTGCCCCTCGTACATGGCGACCCGGGACGAGATCCACTCGACGCGCGGGCGGGCGAATTTGCTGCGGCTGGCGATGACCGGCCGACTCGAGACGGGAGGCACGGGGCTCGATGATCCGTCGCTCTGGGAGGCGCTCGATCTTTGCCTGGAGTGCAAGGCCTGTAAGAGCGAATGTCCCTCCCGCGTGGACATGGCCAAGCTCAAATCGGAATCTCTTTATCAGCGGTATGATGGGCGGCCGAGGCCGCTGAACCACCTGCTTTTCGGCAATCTGTTTCGCCTGAACGGCCTGGCGTCGGCGCTCGCGCCCGTGACCAACGCCGCTCTTGGGAACGCGGGCATGAAATGGCTGCTCGAGGTGGTTTTCGCCATCGATCGACGGCGGACGTTGCCGCGGTTCGTGAGCGACCACTTTCGCGGCTGGTTCGCGCGCCATGAGTCTGATCCGCGGGCGGGATCGCGAGGCGAGGTGGTCTTGCTCGACGATTGCTTCACGACCTATAACGAGCCGGCGGTCGCGCGGGCGGCGACGCGAGTGCTCGAGGCGGCCGGCTACCGGGTGATCCTGGCCGGGCTCGCCTGCTGTGGGCGGCCCGCGATCTCCAAGGGGATGCTTGGGCTCGCTCGAGGATTGGCGGCGGCGAACGTGGCGAAGCTCGCCCCTCATGCGCGCAGGGGAACGCCGATTGTCGCCTGCGAGCCGAGCTGCGCCACCGCCCTGGCCGACGACTATCGGGATCTGCGGCTGGGAGCCGACGCGGCCCTGGTGGCGTCCTCGGTTCGGATGGTCGATGCCTTCGTCGGCGACCACGATCGCGTGCCGGAACTCGGGCTCGTGACCAGGCCTGGACGAGCCATTGTCCATGGGCATTGCCAGCAAAAAGCCGTGCTTGGCGTCCAGGGTACGCTCGACGCCCTGCGCAGGGCCGGCGGGCTCGAGGTCCGCGAGCTTGACGCCGGCTGTTGTGGAATGGCGGGATCGTTTGGCTATGAAAAAGGGCATTACGAACTCAGTCGGAGCCTGGCCGAGCGGGTCTTGATCCCCGCCGCGCGATCGGACCCCGCCGCGATCCTGGCCGCGCCTGGATTTTCCTGCCGCGGCCAGCTCCATGACCTCGCGGGAATCGTCGCCCGTCATCCCATCGAGATCCTGGCCGACCGCCTGTCGACCGATGGATCGCGCGAGAATTCGACCGATATCCACACGTCCTCTTCCTGCCTTCCCCATTTGCGTCGTTGACGCCAGGGATCGTGTCCTAGGCTTCCCTAGCGAGAACATGCTCGATTCACCCCCGGTTTCCAATGCGGCGGGGCGGTCGCGAGGACCAATCGATGCTCTCATGGTCCAGGACGCCGACGTCTTGTGAGGATGACATGGATCACTGTAAGCGCTGTCAGTCAGGACCGTCGAGAATCCCTCAGTCCGGTATCCTGTGCCTCTCGCCCCCGTTGGCCCATACCTTGGGAACGGTTCGACAACTGCTCGATCGCGAGGGGATCGCCCATACCTCTCAATCGCCGGCGCTGCTTTCGATACCGATCGAGCCGGGGTTATTGGCGAGGCTCGTCGACCAGCTCGATCGCGTCTTGAGCCGGTCCGAGGCTCAGGACACCCGTTCCTTGATCCACGCGGGCGAGGAAACTCTCACGCTCGCGCATCTGATGCGAATGCAACCCCTGGCGACGCTCATCGCCCAGGTCCAGGGAGAGTGGTTCAGCGAGATGCTCCATGGCCAGCGGTTCACGACGTTTTTTCAGCCCATCGTCCACGCCGACGAGCCGTGGGTGATCCACGGTTATGAATGTCTCTTGCGCGGACAGGGGGCGGACGGCCAGCTCGTTCCGCCGACCCGGCTCTACAATGCCGCTCGCGACGGCGACATGATGTTTCAGCTCGATCGGTCGGCCCGGCTCTCGGCCATTCGGTCGGCCGTCGATTGCAATCTGGACCAGACCAACCTCGCCCTTTTCATCAATTTCAACCCGACATCGGTCTACGATCCCACTTACTGCTTGCGATCGACGGTCGCGGCGATCAGGGATACTGGCTTTCGCCCGGAATCGATCGTGTTCGAAATTGTCGAGAGCGATCATATCGCGGACATTCCGCACCTCGTTCGAATCGTCGATTACTATCGTGAATCGGGGTTCCGAATCGCGCTCGACGACCTGGGCGCGGGCTATGCCTCGCTCAATTTGCTGGGATTGCTCAAGCCCGATCTGGTGAAGCTCGACATGGAGCTGATCCGTGGCGTCGACCAGGATCCCTTCAAGGGGGGGATCGTCCGGAAGGTGCTCGAGATGTCGCGCGATCTTGAGATCAAGACGGTCGCCGAGGGGATCGAGACTCGGGGAGAGTTCGAGTGGGTGCGAGAAAACGGCGCGGATTTCGCCCAGGGCTACTACATTGCTCGCCCGGCCGGCGTTCCACCAACGGTTCTTGATACCGCGACAGTGATCGAGGGATTCCAGGCTAGAGCTTGAACGATCGGTGGTCCGTCATGCCGCTCCGCGATGAACACGAGGCCGAGGGGAGGCTCGGGCTCGCCGCCTGATCGCCTTCGCACGACGTGCGACCAATTCAGGCCCTCTTCACGGCAATGGAAGAGATTTCCGAAACCTGGGGTCTGGCGGGTCGTAAACCGTCATGTTAGTTTGAACTCCAGGGTTGACTGGGCGATCGGTGATCGCGGACAGTCGTCCTCGCCTTTCCCTTGGTCGGCGGGCCGTGCGAGCTTGCCGGCGATCGCTCCATTTTCTTGGAATCCGTTCGTTCATCGGATTGGAGGAGCCATGTCCCGACGCCATCGTCGCGCCTTCACTCTCATTGAGCTCTTGGTGGTGATCGCGATTATCGCGGTCCTGATCGCGCTCCTGTTACCGGCCGTCCAGGCCGCCCGCGAGGCAGCCCGTCGCGCCCAATGCATCAACAATCTGAAACAACTCGGACTCGCATTTCATAACTATGAAAGCGAAAATCGATGCGTCCCTCCCGGCCTGATCGCCGACGATCTCAACCCGAACGCCGCCGACGGATGTGCCCGCTATATCTTCGCGGGATGCCAGAACACTCCGTGGTTCGTTCTGATGCTGCCGCAGCTTGAGCAGGCCCCACTGGCCAACGCCTTTAATTTCTCGCTGGGCGCCGAGGGGCAGGGTTACTCGTTCCTGGGCCCGTACGGGTCTGTCATGGGAATGTTCGCCAATTCCACGGTCGCCGCCACGAAACTCCCGACATTCCAATGTCCCAGCGACCGGGTGAATCAATTCCAGATCACTCCCCAGTATGCGGGGGGGGCCCTCTCCGGGCCAATTTTCACCAAGGGAAACTATGGCGCGAGCTTTGGAAACACGTATTGGGGCCAGGACATTCCCGCGACCTCGCCGCCGATGCGCGATCCGCTCACCGGGCTTGTCCCCGTGTTTCTCAAGTCGGCGTTTGGCCACTATACCATCGGCTTTTCCGCCATTACCGATGGTCTTTCCAACACCATCTTCGTGGCCGAGGTTCTCCAGGGCGAGATTTACGACGTTCGCGGCGTGATGTGGTCGACCATCCCCGGGGGAGGGTCGTTTTTCTCGAGGATGCCCCCCAACAATCCGGTGGATTATTACCAGACCGGCTATTTCGGCGATCAGCTCAATCAGACGATCTTTTGCGTCAACGAGCCTGGGATGGACCTTCCTTGTACCGGCGGCGCGGGTGACCAGGGTGCATACGCGGGCGCTCGGAGCCGGCATCCTGGGGGGTTGAACCTGCTCATGGGGGACGGTTCGGCCCGATTTCTCAAGAACGCGGTCAACATGCGGACGTGGATTGGGCTCAACACGATCGGCGGTGGCGAGGTCATCAGCTCGGATCAGTATTGATCGGGGATCAAGGGTTGCCGGCGCGGTTTTGAGGGGTTGGTTTCTGGCGGATCGCGGCGGGGGACCGCGATTGTGGAGCTAGTACCAGGTCCCCGACTCGCCGCTGGCGTACCAGGCCATGATGCTCGGTGCGATCGACTCGAGGGGGAGCACGACCTTGGCCGCGCCCCGGCGGATGGCCTCGCGCGGCATTCCAAAGACCACGCAAGTGGCCTCGTTCTGGGCCACGGTGAGGCCGCCGGCCTCGCGGAGCTCGAGCAATCCGCCGGCGCCATCGTCCCCCATGCCGGTCATGATCACGCCTGCGGCGTAGGGGCCGGCGGCCTGGGCGGTCGAGCGAAAAAGCACCTCGACGCTCGGTCTATGACGGCAGACCGGGGGACCGTCGACCAGCTCCAGCCGATAGCCGGTCCCCGTGCGGCGGACCACTCCGTGGTTGTCGCCGGGGACCAGGATCGCGCGGCCAGGGCGGATCGGCTCGTGCTGTTTGGCCTCGACGACCTCGATCGTGATCCGTGGGTCCTTGTCGAGCCGCTGGGCAAAGGCCGAGGTAAACGCCGCCGGCATGTGCTGGACGATCACGATTCCGGGGCAGCTCTTGGGAAACCCGGCGAGGAGCTGCTGAAGCGCCTGCACGCCGCCGGTGCTGACGCCGACGGCGACCATTCGCTCGCCTGCCCCCGCGCGCGAGCTATAGGGGAGATTGGGCAGGATGGCGTCGGCCTTATGCCGGATGTCCGCGCTCGAGGGAGGGCGTTCGTCGCCAACGGGAATTCGCCCGGCCCGGGCCGCGTTGGCAATGCTCTCGATCAGGGCGCCGGCCCACTCGCCCAGGCGGCCGGCGTCGTTCCAGTTGGGCTTGGCGATGACCTCGATCGCTCCCATCTCAAGGGCGGTCACCGCGCGCTCGGCCTGGGCCGTGCAGAGGACGACGGGGAGCGGGTGCTGACGCATCAGCTTGCTCAGAAACGTAAGCCCGTCCATCCGCGGCATCTCGACATCAAGCACGATCACGCCCGGGACCGACTTGCTCAGCATCGCGACCGCCTCATACGGGTCGGCCGCCACCACCACGCGAAACCGAGGGTCGGACTCGATGATCGATTTCAGGCGCTGACGCACAAGCGCGCTGTCGTCCACGACCAGTACCTCAATGGGGCCGGTCGGCGGCGGCTGAGCGGGGGGTGACGCGTCGCGCCGGGCCATGGCGGTCTACCCTTCCTTTTGAAAGAGCGAGGGCGAATGCTTGCGAAAAAAGGGAGGAACCTCGGGCAAGATCTCGCCGTTGCCCATGACCAGCCAACCCCCCGGCCGAAGGTGCTGGGCCAGCCGATGCAACAAGGTTTGCCGTTCCTCGTCCGAGAAATAGATCGAGACATTGCGGCAAAAGATCATCGGCAGGTCGCTGGGAACCGCCCAGACGCTATTGCGTAGGTCGATATGACGGAATCGGACCAGGTCCCGGACCTCGGGCACGACCCGGAACGAGCCCTCGCGCGGGCCGCGGCCGAGCAAGAAAAACCTCCGCAATCGTGCCGGCGAAACCCCCTGGACGTCGCGAGTGGTGTAGACCGCCCCCGCCGCGGCCTTGAGCATCTCAAGCGAGAGGTCGCTGGCCCAGACCTCGACCTTCTGGGCGGCCGCGCCGGCCAGGGATTCGGTCAAGACCATGGCCATGCTGTAGGGCTCCTGGCCGGACGAGCACCCTGCCGACCAGATTCGAATCGGCCCCGCCGGTGATTCCTTGAGCCATGCGGCGACCCGCTCCGCCATGAAGGTGAAGTGGGCGGGCTCGCGAAAAAACGAGGTGTGGTTGACGGTCGAGAGATCGATCAGGAGCTGGGCACCCCAGCCCGTGGGGTCGCCACGGAGCACTTGCTCGTGGAATTGGCTGAATCCGCGAAAGCCCTTGGCCTGAAGCCGCGAGCGCAGACGGGCCTGGAGAAGACCCATGCGGTGGGCCTCCAGGGTGATTCCAATCTGATGGCGCAGAAAGAGCGTGATCGGACTGAAGTCCCGTTCCGACCACGGCTCGGGCTCCGCCGGTGGGGGTGGCAGGCCTCCCGATGTCGCCACGTTACGCGCCCTCGCCGTTCAACGACCCGAGGGTCGAGAAAATTCGATCAACATCCAATACGAGCAGAAAGGCGTCTTGGTGACGGATCAATCCCCGAACAAACGGGGTTGCCTTCCCAAGTCCAAGCCGGGGTGAGGGTTGAATCTCATCCGGTGGAATCTCCAAGACATCCGAAACGCGGTCGACCAACAGCCCGGTGATCTGGGCGTCGCTCCCCACGCTCGATTCCACGATCAAGACGCAGGGGGCTCGCGAGGGATTTTGGTCCTTCACGAGACCGAAGGGCGTCCGTAGATCATAAACGGGAACGACGTGTCCGCGCAGGTTGATTACCCCCAAAAGATACTTCGGCCCGCCGGGGACTTCGGTCATCGACCGCATGTCGAGCACCTCTTGAACCCGCATGACCTCGAGAGCATACCCCTCGCCCCCCAGGCGAAACACCACGTACGATTGGGCTCGGTCCTGGTCGGTTACGTCCAGGCTGGTGTCGGTGATCAGGTCAACCATTATCCCTCCCCCCGAGCTCGTGTGCCGTCCCTTGATCAAGCTTAATCTTTCGCGAACCGCCCCGCCCCCTGTTCCTGCCATTGTCTTGGGAAGTTGGATCGCGCCAGTTTACGAGAACCTCTGGAAGTTATCGTCGTCGTCGAGGCTAACAATGACCCCTCCACGGGGTGAGGTCGAGTTATTGGGTGGAGGCGGGGGTGGTGGCGTCTCCTGCGGCCGAGGGGTCGGGAGGGCCCCGTGGGCCTGCGCGCCGCCAAAGTGGCTCTCGCCACCATGATGCGGTAAGGCTGGCCCAGCGCGGCGGGCTGGGGGGGTGGGCGGCTTGGATCCAATCGAACGCGCTCGCGACGCCGCGCCAGGTTGCGAGCGCGAACCATACCCCCCGCCTCGACCGCTGTCGTCGAAGCCGTCGAGCCGGAAAAAGTCGATCTGGGTGTGCAGGTTCGACGATTGGGTCGCCAGTCCGTCCGCCGTCGCCGACAATTCGTGGCTGGCCGCCGCGTTTTGTTGGACGACCTCCTCAAGCTGGCTCACCCCGACGTTGATTTCGCGGATCGCCGTCGTTTGTTCTTGCGAGGCGGCGGAGATTTCCTGGATCAAGAGCGACACGTCGCGGATCATGGGGACGATGTGGTCAAGCAAGGTGCCGGCCTTTTCCGCGACGGCCACGCTCTTCTTGGCCAGGTCGCTGATCTGCTGAGCGGCCGCCTGACTGCGCTCGGCGAGCTTGCGGACCTCGCCCGCCACCACCGCGAAGCCCTTTCCATGCGTCCCCGCCCGCGCGGCCTCGATCGCCGCGTTCAGCGCCAGCAGATTCGTCTGATACGCGATGTCGTCGACGATCAGGATGCGCTGGGTGATCTCACGCATCGCCACCACCGTCTCACGAACCGCCTCGCCCCCCTTTTCGGCCTGCACGCTGGCTTCGTTCGCCATGCGGGCGGTGTCCTTGGCGTGCTGCGCGTTACGCCCTACCGAGGCATCCACCGATTGCAGGCTGCTGGCGATCTCCTGAAGTGTCGCCGCTTGTTCCGCCGACCCCTGCGCCAGTTGATGGGCGCTGGAATTGAGCTCGTTGCTCGCGGTCGAGACCGAGTTTGTCATCTCGCGAATCTGGCTGATCACTTCCGACAGCTTGTCGACCACCGAATTGACCTGAAGGGCCAGGTCCCCGAGCTCGTCCGAGCGATTCACGTGGGTACGATTATCGAGCCGGCCGTCGCGCAACGACTCGGTCACGTTGATAATGTCGCGGAGCGGCTGCACGAACCGCGAGCCGAACCAGATCCCCAGCACGATCGTCAGGACCAGGACGCCGGCCAGGATCCAGAGCGTCATCCATTGGTTCTTGTTGATCGTGGCGAAGGCCAGATCCTGGGGCATGATCACGATCACGACAAAGCCGTGTTTCCCCTCGGGAAGGGTTTTCATGTATGCCTTGCCGTCGGGGCTCCCAAGGGGGAGGGGGCTATAGCCCACCAGCTCGGCCTTTGAGTCGCCCAGCTCCGCCAGGGATTTGGCGCCCGATCCCTGGGTGGCCAGGTTGGCCACGCCCGTGTATCGAAGGTCGTACAGGGAGATCTCTTGCTTGGGATCGAAATCGCCGACGTGCTTGCGGTGATAGAGCACCTTATTGGCCTGATTCAACAAGTAGACCTGGGCGCTTTCCAGCTTGAAGTTGCTGAGCGAGTCGTCGATCCAGGATCGGATATCGTCTCGCGCCTTTTCTGGAAGGGTGCCTTCCTTCGCCTGTTCGAGAAGCTTGGGCTCGAGGTCCAGGGTCACGCCCACCTCCTTGGCGATGGTGATCGCGCCCAACTGGATCAGCAGGAACTGGTTCTTGCTGAACTCCGTGTTCGCCTGATAGGCGAAGCTGGCGATGATCAGGGCCGGCACGACTCCAAAGAGGACGAGCGCGGTCGTCACCTGTTTTCCGAGGCTGAATCTCATCGGTAGCTCTCCGCCCTGGAACCGGCAGTATGAATGGGCCGCGGGGCCGACTCGGCGAACCGAGATTCGGAGACCACGGCCGAAAGATCAAGAATGAGCGAGACGGTTCCATCCCCCAGGATTGTCGCCCCCGAGAACCGGCCCAGCCCGTGCAACCCCTCGCCAAGCGATTGGATGACGGCCTGAACACGCCCCAGGAGCCGGTCGACCGCGACTCCGACCCGCTGGCCGGCGTGCCGCGTTAGCAGCAATTCTTGCCGCGCCGGCGCGACTCCGTCGGCACCGAACAAATTTCGTAACGAGACCATCGGCACGAGCTCGCCACGAACCGCGACGCAAGGCCGCCCCTCGGCGAGCGCGGACCGGACCCCGGCCAGTGACACGCATTCCTCGACCTGGGCCAAGGGAACGACGAATTTCCCCCCCGCCGTCTCGACCAGGAGCCCATCGATCAAGGCCAGTGTCAGCGGCAGCCGAAACACGAACGCCGTCCCCTTGCCAGGGACGCTCTCGACCGATACCCCACCGCGAAGAGCACGAACCGCGTCGCGAACCACGTCCAGGCCCACCCCCCGGCCCGACATGTCGGTGACCGAATCGCGGGTCGAAAAGCCCGGCTCGAAAATCAGACTCACGACTCGCGGGTCATCGGGCGAGGTGCCATTGGGAACCATTCCCAGGGCGATCCCTTTCCTCACGATTTTTTCGCGGTCGAGCCCACGGCCGTCGTCCTCGACCCGGATCGCGACCCGGTCCCCTTCGTGGCCGGCCGACAGGGTGATCCGCCCGCCCCTTGGTTTTCCCTTGGCCAGCCGTTCATCGGGAAGCTCAAGCGCGTGATCGACGGCGTTTCGGATCAGGTGAACCATGGGATCGCCGAGCCGCTCGACAATCGTCCGGTCGAGCCGCGTCTCCTGGCCGATGATTCGCAGGTCGATTTCCTTGCCCGATCGATCCGACAGATCGCGAACGACCCGGGGAAACCGCGAGAAGAGCTCGTCGACCGGGACCATCCGGAGGTCGAGCGTCGTGTCGCGGATCTGCCGGCTGACGCGCTCGAGCGATTCCAGCGCGTGGGTCCAGGGCTCCATGCCCCGGATCTCTCGCAGCGCCATGAGGTTGTCGGTCACGACCACGAGCTCGCCGGCGAGACCGACCAGCTCGTCGAGCTGGCCGGCATCGACCCGGATCCGCGCGTGGGGACGGGGGGTTGGGACGGTCGCCGGGCGTGCCGGCGCGGGAGCGGACGAGCTGCCATTGACTCCGTTCGCCGGATGCGCGGGGGGCGTGACCACGGGAGCCACCAGGGCCGCTTGGGGTTCGGTCGCGGCGACCTTGGCACGGCTCGCCCGTCGGGGTGGTTTGAGTGGTCCGATCGACTGGAGCACGGGACCGCCCAAGGGGACGAGCCGCCCGTCCGCTCCCAGCCGGCCAATCGTGATCTCGCTATCCTCGGCCAGGAATAGGAAGACCTCGTCGATTCGTTCGGGAGGAGCCTCGGTCGCGAGCGTGATCGACCAGATCAGATACGATTGCTCCGGATCGATCAATTCCAGGGGCGGGACCGAGCCGACGTCGGCCACGAGCGTCGTTTCGCCCAGCTCTCGCAGTTCGTCGAAGATCCCCGCGAGATTGATCCCCCGCTTGAGCACGTCGGGGCCGGGGCGGAGCGAGATCTGGTAGCGGGTGGGGAGGGGATCGGCCGGGGGCTCGGGAGTCGCTTTCTTCTTTTGTCGCCGCGCGGGGGGGGGCGACTCACGCTTGGGCTGGCGCGCCTTGACCGCGGGGACGGGGGGGGCCGGCGGTGGCGTGGGCGTTGGCTCGGGAGCCGGGGTCGGTTTCGCGGCGCTACGGGTCGCCCCGCCGAGCAAGCCCGCCAACCGCTGGACAAGCTCGGTCGAAGGGGGAATTGGAGAATGGGCGGCCTCGGCCTCGACCATCGCCGCCAGATGGTCGCGAGCCTCGAGCAGGCACGTGATGATCTCCGCGTCGACCCCCATCAAGCCCGAGCGAATCTGGTCCAGGACCGCCTCGATGCCGTGGGTGAACTCGGCGATCGCCCCCAGCCCCACCATCGCCGCCGCCCCCTTGAGGCTGTGGGCGGCCCGAAACGTCTGATCTAGGTGCGCGCGGTTACCCCGACGACGCTCGAGCTCCATCAGCCCCTCCTCGAGACTGATCAGGAGCTCACGCGCCTCCTCGTAAAACATCTCGCGAAAGCGGTCCTCCGCGCTGCTCAACGGCCTGGGCTCCCTGGAAAAGCTCGAATTCGCCCTCGCCTCCACAACCCTCGCGCACTGTCTCTTTTTACGTTGCTCATCTCGGTAAGGCTCGTTTCACCCAACGACGCAGGTGATCAGGCTCGACGGGCTTTACGAGCCAGCCCGTAACTCCTTGTCTCTGTTCGGGATCCACGTCTGATGGCTGCCGTGACGAGAGCACCAGGACCGGCAAGAACCGGTGTGTCGGCAGGTCCCGGACGGCGGCGAGCAACCCTAGCCCGTCGAGGTTGGGCATCTCGAGATCGGTCAGTAACAGATCACATGGGGTGTCGCGTAAGACTTCCAGCGCAGCCACGCCATCGGAGACCGACACAACCTTGACGTCGAGCGCGGAGAGCTGTTCCGCGACCCATCTGCGCACCGAGGCGCTGTCATCCGCGTGGAGCACGGTCTTACTCATGGATTTAGACCCGACCCGCGCCGATCCTCCTTCGTGTTCCAGGATTCCCCGAGCGAGCCCGCCCATCATTCGCGCACCCGCGCCAGCCAATCGGCGAGTCCTGATCGAAGGGCGACCTCGTTACAGCCCGGTGGAACATTCACCAGCCGCACCCTCGTCTCTCGCTCGAGCCCCGAGCGAACCAGCGAAATCAGGAGCTGCAACCCCGCGAGATCCCAAGGCCCCGAGTCGCCAAGGTCAACCCGCGCCTCATGCCCCCCGGTGAGAGCCCTCACCAGCCGTTCGCGAACCTCCACGACCTCATAGATCGTGACCGGCCCCACGAGCGCGATGGTTTCCTGGTCGTCCGGCTCGACCGTCATGGCGCGGTCCAATCCCAAATTCGAGCCAATCCTGGGCAACGGAACGAATCCCGATCGCCCCACGCGCGGGGCCACGACGACCGAATCCGTTCCCATGAGTCTATCATGCCCCGCGGGCGTTGGGGAGCAATCACTTGCCTCGATGCTGAACGACGATGATGTTGATGTCGTCGGACGGACGTCCGGGGAAGGTGTGTTTTTCCAGGGCCTGGTCGACCTGGGTCAAGATTTCACCGGGTTCCGCGCCGTGGTATGACTGGAGCAAGGTCTTGAGGCGGTCCTCGCCAAAAAGCACGTCGCCAGGATCCATGGCGTCCGTGAGCCCGTCGGTGTAGATCACCAGCGATTCGCCTGGCAGGATCCGGTCGGTCCCGCCAGCCGTGCCATCCACCATGCCGATCCCCAGCATTCCGGGATTCGAGGGGAGCGTACGCGGGCCGCCAGGTCCCACGATGATCGCCGGCGGATGGCCCACGCCGGCGTACCGCACCAGGCCAGTTTCCTCGTCGGCGATCAGGAAAAAGGCGGTGCAGAAATAGCCCTCGGGAAAGTATTGCTCGCCCGCGACATCCAGGCCAGCCAGCAGCTCGCCCGGTTCCATGACGGCGATCGACAGCGGGGCGGCGAGGGCCTTCACCATCCCGGAGAGCATCGCCGAATTCACTCCGTGGCCTGAGACGTCGGCCACCAGGATGCCCAGGCGATTATTGTCAAACCGATAAAAATCATAAACGTCGCCGCCAAGCTGGTTGGCGGGCGTATACCTCACCGCCGCGTGCAACACGCCCCGTGGCTTGGGAGGGCGCGGCATCAGGGCGAATTGGACCTTCCGCGCGAGCTCGAGCTCGAACGTCAGTTTCTTGTGTGCCGCCTCGAGCATCCGATTGCGCTCGGCGATTTCCAGATTCAGGTCGGCGATCCGGAGATGCGCCCTCATCCGCGCGCAGAGTTCGCGAAAGTCGTCTTGCCCCTTGGGTTTCTGGATGTAGTCGTCGGCCCCGGCCTCGAACCCGGCGATCTTGTTCTTGGTCTCGGCCAGGGTGGTGAGCATGAGCACGGGGATCGACCTGAGCTCGCTATCGGCCTTGAGGGCCTGGCAGAGGCCGGCACCGTCGAGCTCGGGCATTTCATAATCGGTCAGGATGAGCTCGGGCCGGGGCATCAGCCGGGCCTTCGCCAGCCCCTGGACGCCGTCGTTGGCCGTTTGGATCTCAAAGCCCTCCTCGGCCAGCATCGTTGAAAGCATGCGCCTCATCGTCGAGCTGTCTTCAACCAAGAGTATCCGGCGCGACGCCATCGGCACAGGCTCCTCAATGCGGCCAATCACCATCCCCAACGTCATTTTAACAATAAGACCGGATGAGGAGTGGTGTCTAGGGGGGCTCGTGTGGACATCCCTATGAATGGCGTGGCCTCGGCAACGATCGGGCGTGATCCGGAGCGAGCGACGAAGCTCGGGCCGGCCTCGATCGGGCCGCCGTGCTCGAGCGAGGCCGGATTGCTCGCAGGCGATCCACTCCGGGAAATCGGGTGCGAACCAACCTCGCTCCCCTTGACCACGGCAAGCGACCGACATGTTGACGCCCTAGGATCGTGGGGGTTTAATGGAGAGATTGGATGTCGCCCTTCTCATTGATCCGCCCAGACGCGATATCACGGGAGCTTCCTCGTGGCGACGATCGCACAGGCCGATGCTCGGGACCGAGTTCAGGCTCCGCTGGCGTCACCGGTCGTTTACCGCATCTCGGTTGACGAATACGAGCGGATGGCGGGGATCCTCGCCGACGAGCGGGTTGAGCTGATTGACGGCTATCTGGTGACTCAATTGTCCAAGAACCCGGCGCATTCCTGGGCGACCCGCGTGCTCCTCGACCTGCTGGCTCGGATGCTGCCCCCGGGTTGGATGTGGCGACAGGAACAGCCGCTGCGAATCCTCGATTTCGACGAACCGGAACCCGACATCCTGATCGTTCGAGGGACGAACGACGATTACAAGCGGCGAACGCCGGAACCGCCGGACGTGGCCCTCCTGATCGAGGTCTGCGAAAGCACCTACGATCGCGACCGAGGCGAGAAATGGATCGCCTACGCGAAGGGAGGGATCCCGGTCTACTGGATCCTCAACCTGGCCAAGGGGCGGGTCGAGGTCTACACCGATCCGGGTCCCGTCGGCTATCGATCTCGCGAGGATTTTCACCCCGGCCAACGGATCCCTGTCACGATCGCCGGCCAGCCGCTGGAATCGCTCGCCGTCGCCGAACTCCTGCCGTGATCGCCCTGAACCGGTCTCCCGGCGAGGACAGCGAGAGTGTTGAACGCTGACCGAAGGGACGTATCAGGCAGGATGATCCCCCTGGATCTTCCCTGCCTGATTCGTTCATCCTCGGGCTCGCGTGGGGGCGGGGCAGCAATCGACGGGGCAGACGTCGTGATTGGGGCCGAAGGTGCCGCACGCCCGCTTGCGATCGAGGTCCCAGCCCTCGAGCCGCTCGACGATGAGCTCCCTCAGCATGGCGATGAATCGGGGATGAACCCCGACCGTTGCCGCCCGCTCGAGATGCATCCCCAGCGACTGGCAGAGCTTAAGCGCCTCCTCGTCAAGGTCGTAAAGGACCTCCATGTGATCGGACAAGAACCCGATCGGGTGAATGACCAGGTCCTTGATCCCCCGTCCGGCCAGGTCGCGGACGTGGTCGAGGATGTCGGGCTCGAGCCACGGGTCCTGTGGCCGTCCGCTCCGGCTCTGATAGACGAGCGCCCATCGGTCCGGACCGACCTCCAGACCCTCCGCCACCAAACGCGCGGCCTCGTGAAGCTGACGCTCATAGGCGCAGTTGGCCGCCATCGACCCCGGAATGCTATGGGCGGTGAAGGCGATCACGGCCGATGACCTTCGGTCGTCGGGAATTCGCTCAAGGGCCGTCGCCAGGCACTCGATGTTGGCCGCGATGAAGTCGGGGTGGTTGTAGAACACCCGGATCTTGTCGACCACGGGAGCGCCTGGACCGACCGCCTCGCGGGCCCTCGCGATGTCCTCGCGATACTGCCGGCAGCTCGAATACGAGCTATAACCAGCCATCACCAGCGCGATCGCTCGGGTGACGCCCGCGTCTCGCATCTCGGCCGTCGCGTCCGCCAGCATCGGCCGCCAATTGCGATTGCCCCAATACATCGGCAAGTCGATTCCGTGTCGATCAAGCTCAGCCCGGAGCGCGGACATGACCTCGCGGACCTGGTCATTAATCGGGCTCTTCCCCCCGAAATGGTGGTAATGCTCGGCGACCTCGAGCAGCCGCTCGCGCGGGACATTACGACCCCGCGTGACGTTTTCAAGGAATGGCATCACATCATCCGGACCCTCGGGACCACCAAAACCCACGATCAGAATCGCGTCGTACGCGAAACCCGCGACCCCTGTCGAGGGTGGATTATCATTCAAGGCCTGGTCCATGAGACGACGACTCGCGTGGGGATGACGGCTGGGCGAATTCGGATTCACTCATCCTGGCAGTATAGTCGTCTTTCCGTCGGCGGCGAGACCCCGCGCCCCGCCTGAGCACTTACCAGGCTTTTTCGAGCAAGGCCTCAAGGTCGGCCTTCACGCAGGGCCGGGGGTTGGTGCGATGGCAGTGGTCGAGCATGGCCAGGCGGGCGTATTCGGGGATCGCGTTTTTCTCGAGTCCAGGAACCAGGCCCAGGCGGCGAGGGAGCGGGAGCCTGGCGATCACGAGCTCGACCAGGGTGATGAGGTGGCCCGCGGCGTCGCCACCGCGACCGAGCCCAAGCCGGGTTCCAAGATCGGCCATCCGCCCCGCGGCGGCCTCGCGATTAAACCGCAGGGCGTGGGGGAGCAAGATCGCGTTGAGCGCCCCGTGGTGGGCTCTCCCCTCGCTGCCCAGGGCGTGCGAGAGCGAATGGATCACCCCTAGCCCCTTATGGAAACTGATCCCGCCCAGGAGCGCTCCCATCATCATCGCCGATCGGGCCTCGCGATTCGCGCCGTCGCGGACCGAGGTCTCGAGCCCCCGCGAAACGTGTCGCAATCCCTCGACCGCGATTCCGTCGCAGATCGGGTGAAAGGTGGTGGAGAAATAACTCTCGACGCAATGGCTAAACGCATCCATCCCTGTCCCCGCGGTGAGCTCTGGCGAGAGGTCCCGGGTGAGCTCGGGATCGCAGATCGCGACCGAGGGGAGCAGATGGGGGCTGAGCACGGCCGTCTTGCGCTGATTCGCGGGAATCTGGATCAAGGTC
>JAKBAP010000460.1 GCA_021808995.1 Planctomycetota bacterium
GATTTCTGGGTTTGTCGCGAAATACAGGGGTCGGGGCGATCCGGGTATCGATGACCAAGGCGATTTCGCGAGCGCCGAGACGCTTGGCCTCGCGGCGGTGGGTTGGGGCATGGGTCCTTGCAATTCCGTGGTTAATCCCTTACTTGTTAAGTGATCGTGTCGCTCACGAGGGGCGGCTCGAGCTCGGCGGCGATCGCCCCGCCTCGCGCCGCGAGGTCCGGGGCGTTTTCATGCGCTCGCGCGAACTCTCCATCGGACGCTGATCACTTTCACGACTGGACATTTCCTCATGAACGACGCCACCCTGGCCAAGACCGAATGGGACCGGGCGACCCGGGCGCGGCCGCTGGACGTGTTTTTCGAGCCTCGAGCCGTTGCGGTGGTCGGGGCCACCGAAAAAGGGGGGAGCGTCGGACGGGCCGTGTTCGCGAATCTGATCGCGGGGCCGTATCGCGATCGAGCGTATCCGATCAATCCCAAGCGCCCCAGCGTGCTCGGCGTGCCGGCCTACGCGACGATCGGCGACGCGCCCGCGCCGATCGATCTGGCGGTGATCGCCACTCCGGCCGCGACGGTTCCCGGGGTGATCGCCGAATGTGGTCGGGCCGGGGTCAAGGGGGCGATTATCCTGTCGGCGGGTTTCAAGGAGGTCGGCGCGGCCGGCGCTGCCCTTGAGCAATTAGTGCTTGATGAGGCGCGCAAGGGGGGGATTCGCCTGGTCGGCCCCAATTGCCTGGGGGTGATGCGGCCGGGTTCGGGGCTGAACGCGACGTTCGCGGCCCAGATCGCGCATCCAGGGAGCGTCGGGTTCCTGAGCCAGAGCGGGGCTCTGTGCACGGCGATTCTCGACTGGAGCCTGTCAGCGCGGGTGGGCTTTAGCGCGTTTGTCTCGAGTGGGTCAATGCTCGACGTGGGGTGGAGCGACCTGATCGATTATCTGGGCGACGATCCCCAGACGAGCTGCATCTTGATCTACATGGAATCGATCGGCGATGCCCGGTCGTTTCTCTCGGCGGCGCGCGAGGTCGCGCTCGTCAAGCCGATCATCGTGATCAAGGCGGGTCGGACGGACGAGGCGGCGAAGGCGGCGGCCTCGCACACGGGGGCGCTCGCCGGCGGCGACCTGGCGCTCGACGCGGCGTTTCGCAGGGTTGGCGTGCTGCGGGTCGATACGATCGCGGAGGTCTTTGACATGGCCGAGGTCCTGGCCAAGCAACCCCGCCCGCGCGGGCCGCGGCTGGCGATCGTCACCAACGCCGGCGGCCCCGGCGTCCTGGCCGTCGACGCTCTGATCGAAAACCAGGGGACACTCGCCCCCCTTTCCGTGGAGTCCCGAACCGCGCTCGACGCCTTTTTACCCGACGCCTGGAGCCATTCCAACCCCATCGATGTCCTCGGCGACGCCGACGCCTCGCGATACGAGAAAACCCTCGAGATCATCGCCCAGGCACCCGAAATCGACGGTCTGCTCGTGATCCTGACCCCCCAGGCCATGAGCGACGCCACCGGCACCGCCCGCGCGCTCGAGCGCTTCGCCAAGGTCCCCGGTAAGCCTGTCCTGGCGAGCTTCATGGGGGGCGCTTCGGTCGCGTCCGGGATCCAGATCCTGGACCACGCCGGGGTGCCGACCTTCGCCTATCCCGACGCGGCGGCCCGCATGTTTAGCCTGATGTGGCGCTCGCATTACGACCTGCAAGGGATCTACGAAACGCCCAGCCTCCCAACGGAGGAAGCCGGCGCGGCCGACGCGCGCGACCGGGTCGAGGCCATGGTCGCGGTGGCGCGAAACCAGGGGCGGACGGTCCTCACCGAGTATGAATCCAAGCAAATCCTCGCGGCCTACGGGATCCCGACGGTCGAAACCCAGGTCGCCGCCAGCGA
Organism: Planctomycetota bacterium; assembly: GCA_021808995.1. GTDB lineage: Bacteria > Planctomycetota > Planctomycetia > Isosphaerales > Isosphaeraceae > JAKBAP01. Next base: position 1,882 of record JAKBAP010000460.1, read on the forward strand.
GGACGAGGCCGCCCGGATCGCCCAGACAATGGGCTTTCCCGTCGTGCTCAAGCTCCACTCCCTCACCATCACGCACAAGACCGACGTCGGGGGGGTCAAGCTCGATCTCGTCACCGCGGACCAGGTCCGGGCGGCTTATCGCGCGATCGAAAGCCAGGTCGAGCGCGTGGCCGGGCCAGGTCGATTTCAAGGCGTCGCCGTCCAGCCAATGGTCAAGCGCGAAGGATATGAGCTCATCCTGGGCTCGAGCCTCGACCCTCAGCTCGGGCCCGTCCTGCTCTTTGGCGCGGGGGGCGAACTGGTGGAGGTCCTGCAAGACCGCGCGCTCGCCCTCCCTCCCCTCACCAGCACGCTCGCGAGGCGGGTCATGGAACGCACGAGGATCTTCAAGGCCCTCCTGGGCGTCCGAGGGCGAGCCCCCGTCGACCTCGCGGCCCTGGAATACCTGCTCGTGCGATTCAGCCATCTGGTCGTGGAGCAGCGATCCATCAAGGAAATCGACATAAACCCATTGCTCGCGTCGCATGAGCGATTGCTGGCCCTTGACGCCCGCGTGATCGTTCATGATAAAGGGGTCTCCCTCGACCGGATTCCCAGGCCGGCGATTCGGCCATATCCCTCGCAATACGTGGCCTCGTGGGCGGATAGAGGCGGCGATCGCTACATCGTCCGTCCTCTGCGGCCCGAGGACGAGCCGCTGATCGTCGCCTTTCACTCGCTCTTGTCGGAACGAACGGTCGCGATGCGCTATTTTCATTCGATGTCGATCTCGGCCCGAACCTCGCATGAGCGGCTCTCGCGCATTTGCTTCATCGATTACGACCGCGAGACGGCCATGGCGGCCGAATACGAAGACCCAGCGACCGGCGACCGCGAAATCCACGGCGTGAGTCGGCTCTGCAAGCTCAAGGGGGGCGACGACGCCGAGTTCGCGCTGGTCGTCGCGGATCGCGCCCAAGGCCGGGGGCTCGGGAGCGAGCTCCTGGGACGATTGCTCAAGATCGCGCGCGACGAGGGAGTCGGCCGCGTCCATGGCTATATCATCCCGGAAAACGACGCGATGAAACACGTCTGCGCGAAGCTGGGATTCCGGCTCTCAAGAGCGCCCGGCGAGGACGTCATCCTGGCCGAGATCAACCCCTGAACCGCGAACCCAGCCCCGCGCCGGCCTGGCGTTCCCTAGCTCGATTTCGCCATCAGGTGGTGCCTGGCCTTGGCGTGGAAGGCCAGGGTTCCCATCGGGTGCGCGTGCCTGAGGGCCAGGCGAGACGCATGGGCCATCTTGGGCGGGTTGTAGGTCGGGATGTACTGGTTGGCCCCGAGCGTGCCGGGAGGATTCACCGGCGTGGCCGTCCCCACGGTCGAGACAGGCTCGTAAATAATGTGGTGAATCGCGTTCAACTCGGCGACGAAATCGCCACCGTTGACGTTGTTGCCCGAGGGAAAGTAATTGTAAAACTCGCCGTCGAGCGCGTTTCCCGCGAGGTCGCGGACCCCGCTGGTATTGGACGGCGAGAGCGACCTGATCGTGATGTAATAACGGCCGCCACGGAGGTAATGGCCGTGATTGATGGTCAGAGTGACGGTCTGCTCGCCATAGACCGTTCCCGGCGTGACATTGATCGAGGTGATCTTGTAGGCGTCCTTGCGCTCGACGTGGGCCTTGGTAAACCGGTAATTATTGGCGTCGATCAAGCTCGAGATCGCGATCCCGGAGCCCGGCGCGCCGAAGGCCGCGAATCCCTCGATCGTGTAGGTGATCTGGCCCTGGACGCGCTCAAAGGCGAGGGCCGTGATCTTGGGCCCCAGGGTGTCGATGGTGACGCCGCCGAGATAGGTGTCTGGGCTGTAGGTCTGGCCGGCCTGGTCGATTCCCTGGGCGTAGAAATCATAGAATCCGTCGGGCATCGCCATGCTCGTGGTGACGGCCCACGCGCCCGAGATATTGGCCTGGCCCTGGCCGACCAGGGTCAGGGGTCCATTGCCGGTCGAGGTGATTTGCACCGCGAAGAGATTGATCTTCGCGTAGGGCTCACTCGCCGAGCCGATGAACGTCGGCTGGACGATGTTGGTAATGGGAGAGACGGCGATCCCGCTGGAATTGCTTGAGGGGTCGATCTGGCCGGAGACGGTGAGTGGTTGGTCGGCGACGACGGCGATATTGGCGAGATTGAGGGTCGCCCCGCCGGCGTCGGTAACGTAGACCTTGAGCCCGTAGTTACCGGTGGGCGGGACCGG
>JAKBAP010000461.1 GCA_021808995.1 Planctomycetota bacterium
GAAAGCGAGCGCCAACGAGCCGACGCCGAGCAGGCACGCGCGGAGCGGCTCTTGATCAAACTCCGCGAGTTGGGAATCGAGCCCGACTGAGATCAGACGTGAAACCCGGGCGATCACGCACAATTGGGCCTGGTCCGTGGGTGGTTGAACGTGACGTGCTCGGTTGTCGCGCCGGCGGGAACCATCACCGCTTGGTCCCCGATGATTCCCAGAGATCGCGCGACGTGATCCTCGCTCGTAAGAGCGTGACCGAATCGCCCTGGCCGCAATTGAACCGCCGGAGGGCGAACCGATCGGTCGCGGCGGGATGGTTGATCCCCTCGGTCGAGCAAAAGGCGGCCCGGTATCCGACATCGGCGGCGATGGCCTTGGTTTCCTCGGTGTAATCACGGGATCCGCCAAACGGGTAGGCCAGCACGGTGACCTGCCGGGCCAGCCGTTGCTCGAGGATTCGTCGGGATTCAGCGAGTTCTCGCCATTGATCGGAAGCGCTCAGGTCGGCGAGTCTCGGGTGCGAATGACCGTGCGAGCCGATCGCGAATTGGGACGATCCGCCGATCAATTCCCTCGCCTGGTCCCAGGTCATGAAGAGCTCGCGGCCGAGGGCCCCGTCGTCGACCGAGACCTGGGTTTGCCGGCGAAGATCGCGCAAACAGGTCTCGATCGTGTCGATCGACTGGTCAAGAAAGGGCTCGAGGACCGTCTGAACGGCGTGATCCCGAGGCATGGTTTCGAGGTTGACCATGAATGTCGCTTGATCGGGGCGGGTGATCGCGAGCCGGCTAGCCCGCGATTGCTTGATCATATAAGCGGCCTTATCCCACCAGGGAAGCCGGGGTGATTCGAGATACAGGGTTGGGATGAAAAACACGGCTGGGATGCCGCGCTCGGCGAGAATGGGAGCGGCGGTCGTGAAATTGTCGCGGGTTCCATCGTCGAAGGTGACGAGGGCGGTGGGCTTGGTCCAGGGACGGTTGGTCTCGATCTGGTCGAGGATCTGGTGGAGGGTGGGTAGATTGAATCGGGTCTTGATCCAGTCGATTCTTGAGCGAAACGAGGCGGGGGTGGCCGAGACGACTCGATCATAGAAGGGATTAAGGGGGGGCTCGACGACGCGATGAAAGGTGAAGACGACCAAGCCCGGCCTGCGATCGCCCGCGCGTTCGAGAGCGGCCAGTGCGCCTGTGATCTTGAGAGCGCGAGCGAGGAATTCACGTTTACCTGGGACCATGGAGAGGAGTGCTGGTGGGTTGATCAAGGCGAGGCTCGTCAGGTGTAGGCATAATCGCCCTCGAGGGGCGTCATGTGAAACGGGACGTCGCGTGGGATCAGGCTGGAGCGGTCGCGAATATGGAATTTTACCGTATATCGACTGGCATAGCCGCACTGTTCGAGGGCCCTTGTGGTCCAGGGGGCACTCCCGTAGGCGAGGGCCAGGTCAGCTCCCTGGGCCTGGAGCGCCTGGGTGAGCAAGACGATCGCGGTACGCCAGCGGTTTTCATCGAGGTCGTCGAGCATGAGATCGACGATCTTGCCGGTTCTGGTGCGTCCGGAATCGGTGGGAACGATGTTGGTCAGGGCCCAGCCTCGGGGATTGCCGGATGGGTCGAGCAGCCGCCAGCCGGTCATCGTCTGGCCTGGCATGCCGAGCATCGTGCTTAATCGTTTGGGAGTGCGTGAGGTCAGAATCACGTGGCGTTTCGCGGCGGCGGCCGCGGGCTCGATTTCGGGACCGAACGACGTCGTCCGCTCGAGTCGCGGGCTTTCGGAGGCCGAGGGGAGGCGATGGCGGGCCCGCCACGCCAGATCCCGCGCCAGCCGGCCGAGCCGTGGGCCGATCGGCATGCCGCGCGCGCGGCGCCAGTAATCAGTTCGGAGGACGCGGACATGGACCGGGACCAGGCTTCGGAGTTGGTATCCGATCCGCTCGCCGACGACAAGCGCGCTGGGGCTGACCCCAAGGCCAAACTGAGTCGGCGTCCCCTGATGGGCCCTGCGCATGAGCGCGGTCCCGACACCGGGATGATTGGTCGAGCCAAGCCAGTCGATGATATGGATCGTCGGGACCGGCTCGACGGTTTCCAAGGAATCTCCCTCGAAGGCGGTGCGACAGACGCCGACGTGGCCGGCGATCTCGCCCGTCTGGTCGCGCGCCAGGAACGAGCGAGCGAGGGGTGAATCGCCGGGCTCGAGATATTTCCATCGCAAGACTTCGGGGGCCGCGAAATGGGCCTCCGGCGGCGTGCGAAAGCCGGTGGTAAGGAAGTGGCTCAGGTCGGTCAGGTCGGACTCGGCCAGGGGAAGGATATCAGGGTTCATGGGGTCGCGGGCGCGGGCCGGCGGGCGGTGACACGCTTGATAAAGTCAATCTCACGGGGGTCGTAGGGTGTCCCGTCCCGGCGGAAGAGGTCGTGGAACCAGACCTTGGGCTCGGCGGAATAGGGCTTTTGCCAGGAATCCCAGGGATAGATCGTCTGAGACTTGCCAGCGACAAAGCCCCAGTTGTAAGCGCCGATATCTTGGTCCTTGAGATAGGGAAGGATCGCCTCGAAGGTGCTCCCGGTGGGCCGGGCCATGTACTCGGTGCAGAGCAGAGGGCGATGATAGAGCCTGAGCGCCTCGACGTCTTTCTTGAGCTCGGCGAGGGGGCGATAGCTGTGAAAGCTGATCACGTCGGAGGAATCGAGCATGAGCCGATTGGCCGGCGAGAGCCGGTCGGGGCGGGTGAGGTCGCCAATCCAGACGCCCGCGGTGAGGGGCTGCGAGGGGGCGACCTCGCGAGCCCACGCGAAGGTTTTCTCGAGCAATTCGAGGGCCCGCTGGACCTTGTCCCTGGGCTCGAGCCGGCCGTAGCTCGATCCGTTGGTGTTGTCGGGCTCGTTCATCAGATCCCAGGCGTGAATTCGCCGGTCGCGCTTGAAGCGGTCCATGACGCCGACGACATATCCCTTGAGCATGTCCCGCCGGGCCGGGTCCCCGAGAATGGCCGCGCCGGGGCTCTGGACCCACCCCGAATTGTGCAACCCGGGGCGTGGGGGGGGTTGTGTGCCGGCGCGTGGTCGCGGGTCCCAGACACTGTCGAAAAGCACGACGACAGCGCCAATATGATGGCGATCGGCGATCTCCAGGAAGCGGTCGACACGCGACAAGAACGCCTGGTGGTCCTGTTCCCAGGCCAGGTCGTGCAGGAAGACCCGGACGCTGTTATAGCCCAGCGATTCGGCCCAGCCGAGCTCGCGGTCGATGGTGATGGGGTCGAAGGTCTCGGCCTGCCACATCTCGAGCTGATTGATCGCCGAGCTGGGAATGAAATTGCAGCCGACCATCCAGGGATGGTCGCGTTTCCAGGCACCGACGCGATCCCGTGACCAGCGCCCTGGCGAATCGGCCGCGTGAAGTGTCCCGATCCCGGCCAAGAACCAGGCCGCGAGAGTCGCGGCGGCTCGCTTGTTCCAAAATCTCATTGAGCCGTATCCCCAAAGTCCCCAACTTGTCTCCACAAAATCGTTTCCCTGTGCTATACAACAACCGCGGCCTGATCGCCAGGCAGTAGACGCGGCTGGCCCGATTCTCAACAGGGAGGTTGAACGTGATCCGATCGAAACGCGCTGTCCTTCAGATGGAATGCCTGGAATCCAAGGTTTTGCTCTCGACCGGCATGGCCGACCCCGCCCGCGCGGTTCACATGAGCATGGTTCGCCGATTTGATTCCGGCGGCCGACTGGAAGGGACCCCAAACGGCGTCTCCAGCCCCCACGGTTACACGATCGCGACGTTCGATGTCTTCGGCAACGTCAAATCGATGGGACCGGTCAGCGGCGAATTCTTGCTGGCCGATTCGTTCGTGCCCCACCGTAAGCTCCCCAACCTGAGCAATGCCAAGCTGATCCTATCCGGGCACATCAACTCGGTCGAGCTTCAGCTTGCCGCTTCACCTTCGCATGCCAACGTCTATCACTACAAGATGGTGGCCGGCACGGGAGCGTTCCAGACCGCGTTTGGCGCGGGCGTTCTCACGATCCGGGCGACTCCCGGCTCGCTGAACCTCACCATCCGATTGCACGAGACCCGGGGCTGATCGGGGCCCGAGGACGACCGACGCCCCCCGCCACTACTTT
>JAKBAP010000462.1 GCA_021808995.1 Planctomycetota bacterium
GTCTTGTTCGGGGCCAATCGGGGTAGGCCCGGTGAGCACCCCGGCACCCACCCAGTCCCGAAACCGGGCCGGAACGACATAGCTCGTGAAGCCGTAATTCCCAGGCTGGCGATAGCGATCGATCTCATGCCAGTCGACATAGACGTGCGTGATCCCGCGTTCCTTGAGCCGGGCACGAAAGACCTCGGGGTCGACCCCGCTTGACAAGGTCTCGATCGTCTCGAGATCGAACACCGTGTTATAGACGATTCGATGCCGCAGGTGGAACACCGACGCCTGGCCGACGAGCAAGATCTTGGCGTCCGGCGCGAGTTCCGCGTCGAGCCTGGCCAGGGGTGGATTGAGTCTCTTGGGGATGTCGTCTCGCAGAAACCGCAGGTCGCCTGTCCATTCGTTGAGGCCGGCGAGCGCGGTCGAGACATAGGTGAGATTCGTGAACAGCGCGAACGCCAGCACAAGCCCGCGCGAAACCAACCAACCCCAGCGCGTGCTCCAATCCGCCCCCAATCCGGCCAGGACCGCCAGCGCGGGGAGAATCGGCAGCCAGAATCGGTCGAGCCGGTGCGTGAGCAGCCACCAGGTGAGAAACAAATACGCCGCGTAACCCGCGAGCCAAAGGGCGAACCGCCGCGAACCGGGGCGAAGAAAGGCCAACGGCGCGAGCGCGACATACAAGGGCGATTGCCAGTCGGACCGCCCCGCCACGTCCACCACGGAAGGCCAAAGATCGACGGCCCGAATCTTCCTGGGCCCGTGCACGTTGACCCACTTCGCCTCGCGATCGGGATTCCAGAGGCGACTGTGAAAGACCCCGTCGGCCAGTGGATAGACGGGGTTTCCCGTATCGACCATGTTTTTCACCAGCCATGGCCCGATCACGATCGCCCACCCCGCGGCATAGATCAGTAACGGCCTCGCCGATCGCCGCCGGGCGGATTCCAGCAGGGCGATCGCGCCAAACGGGATGACGGCCGAGATCAGCGCGGGGTATTTGCACCCCATGGCCGCCCCCGCCAAGAGCCCGAGTAGACCCCAGACCGAGGACCGCGAAACCCCCGGCCAGAGCCCCATCACCAGGCCCCAGACCAGGGCCGCGTGATAAAAACATAATGGCCCCTCGACATAGGCGATCACCGCCAGGCGATAGACCCAGGGGGTCGACAGATAGACGATCGCCGCGATCGCCGCGGCCCGGGGGGAGGCGATCCGGGCCGTCGCCGCCGCGATCAGCACCGCCGTCGCCGGCGCGAACAGGGCCACGGCAAGCTGACCCACGATCGCCCCCCACCACCAGTCGTCCAGGATCTCCATGCCCATCAGGTGAAGCATCTCGATCCCAAAAGGCATGCTTGTGTAGACATTGTGAGGCAAGAACGCGATCCGGCCCGCCTGGTAATATTCCTTGGGACCCTGAAGGTGGTATTCAATCACATCAAAATCAATTGCCGGCAACATCGAGCCCAGGATCATGATCGTCAGGAAGGGCGCGACCAGGACGAGCGCGAGCCAGCCCCACCGGCCGAGCTGGGGCCGCCGCGCGCTCCCGATTCGCGAGGTTCCGAGCCCGGCCGCCGCGATCGCCGCCAGGCCGATCCGAAACGTCCACGGAGAGAGCCAGCCCATCCGCCCCACGATCAGCGTGAGCGAACCCAAAACCGCGGCCCCAAGCCCATAATCGAGCGCCAGCCGCTCGGGAAGATTCAGTCGACCGGCGACCTTGAGCCCCCTTGCCGCCAGATCCCCCAGCCCAATCGCCGCCGCCGCGATCAACCCCATGGCCAGCACCACGCTCGTACGCTGGGGCAGATTCTCGAAATGACTCAGCTCGCGCAGACCCTGTCCGAGCATCGACTCACGAAACGGGGTATCGGGGACGACCTCGGGAAGGGCCTTCAGAACAAAGTAAATCCTCCGCACCCGTTCGCCCAGCGGCAGGCCGGTGTTGTTCGCGTTGGGCAAGGGCTCGATCAGAAACCACCCCAGCCACGCGAATTCGAGGATGGCGATGAGCGCCATCAGCCCACGCCGGCTCCATCGCGAGCGAGGTTCGGGCGCGGACCGAGTCTGGACCTTGCTCATAGCGTGGGCCCGATGGTCCAGGGGGCGAATTCCTCCTCGCCGATCCCGTCGCGCTCGCTCTTGGTGAGCTCGCCGTCGGCCACCCTGAGAATGAGGTCAAACAGCCTCCGGCCCGCGCTCTCGATCGATTCTCCCTCAAGGATCGGCCCGGCGTCCAGGTCCATATCGTCGATCATGCGCTCATACATGGGAGTATTTGTGGCGACCTTGACGCACGGGGTGGGCTTGAGGCCCAGCACGCTGCCGCGCCCGGTGGTAAAGACGAGCACGTTGGCCCCGGAGGCGACCAGCCCGGTGGTGCAGGGGGGGTCGTAGCCGGGTGTGTCCATGAAGACGAGCCCCGGTCCGTCGACACGGCCGGCGTAGGGGGCGACGTCGACAAGCGCGGTCGAGCCGGCCTTGGCAAGCGCTCCCAGCGACTTCTCATAGATCGTTGTGAGGCCGCCGGCCTTGTTGCCCGGCGAGGGATTGTTATCGATCCGCGCTCCAAAGACCCCGGTGTACCACTCCCACCACTTGATCCGCTCGACCAGTTTTTCGCCAACCGCGCGACTGACGGCTCTGCGCGTCAGTAAATGCTCGGCCCCGTAGATTTCGGTGGTCTCGCCGAGCACGGCCGCGCCACCGTGCGCGATCAAGAGGTCGGCCGCCACGCCCAGGGCCGGGTTGGCCGTCACGCCGGAATTGCCGTCGGAACCGCCGCATTCCATCGCCAGGACAATCTTGGACGCGGGCTGGCTCGACCGTGTCCACGAATTGGCCGCGGGCAAGAGCTCCTCGACGGCGCGCGTGGCCGCCTCGATCGTGCGGGTCACGCCCCCTTCTTCCTGGATATTGATGGTCCGTGGCCGGTGGTGGCCGTTTTCCCTGGTTCCACTGGACGAGCCGAGGGTCACGAGGTCGCGATGTTCGACCAGGTGGCTCGCGTACGAGACCTCGCAGCCCAGCCCCACGATCACGTAAGCGGCCACGTTGGGATGATTGGCGAACCCCGCGAGCACGCGCTCGAGGATCTGGTGATCCATCCCTTCGTAGGGAAGCCCACAGCCCCCCTTGTGGGTAATGGCGAAGATCGCGTCGACGTTGGGGTGGTCGCGCCGCCATGCGCCGTCCTTGAAACGGTCGGCGACCGCTCGAGAGGTGCTGGCCGAGCAATTAACGGTGCTGATGACCGCGATGCAATTGCGGGTGCCCACGCGTCCGTCGGGACGACGATACCCGCGAAAGGTCCGAGGCTCTCCAGGTTCGGGCGGCTGGGGATGCTCGGTGGCGTAGGCGTAATCGCGCTCGAACAGGTCGGCCCCGAGATTCTGGGTATGCACATGGCCGCCAGCGACGATGGGGCGGGTGGCGAACCCGATGATCTGGCCGTATTTGCGGACGGCTTCGCCGGTCTTCACGTCGCGGACGGCGATTTTATGGCCCAGCCCGATGGGCTCGAGCACGCGGACGGCTTGCCCGCCGACCGTGATAACGGCCCCCTTGGGCAGCGGCCGCGCCGCCACGGCCACGTCGTCGTCCTCGCGCAACAGCACGGCCCTGACACCGCTCGCGACGGCGCTCATGATCACCCCTTTCGCCCTGGCCCCGAACAACCCATCGTTCCCTGGCCCCACTTTAGTGGTTTACGGGCGCGAGGGAAAGGACTCGAGATGAAGTTGCCGTCTCGGGGCCCCTTGACGGCCTTACTCGTTACCCGAGAGCGCGGACCCAATCCAATTCGTGGACGACATTCAACACCGCGGGATCAGGGGGGACCTCCGAACAATCGACTCTCGAGCGAGCCCCGCTGTCCGCTAGACCAGCTCGCCGCGGAGGGTCGTGATGGCCTGGCCGATCAGGGTGACGCGGGGACCGCCTCGCTCGATTCCGATCACCCCGCCACGGGCCGAGACCTGGGCCGCCATGAGGAAAGGGGCACCGAGGCTCAGCCGTCATCTAGAACCACGGTCGTAACGACGCGGAGCGATTGCGGTGGGTCGTCGACCGGATGCCCATACCTGAGCCCGAACCTGGCCCCGATCGCCGTC
>JAKBAP010000463.1 GCA_021808995.1 Planctomycetota bacterium
CTTCATCCGGAACACCCGGCGGTTCCTCAAGGATCTGGGGGGGATCGATGGCCTCAAAATCTACCCCAGCCACGCGAATTTCGCCCTTGCCGAGATCAAGAATGGCTCGACCGCCGAGGATCTCGTTTATCGCCTTCTGATTCGGCGCGGGATCTATACCCGCGCCTGCGACGACAAAAAGGGACTCGAGCCCGGCAAATTCGTCCGGATCGCCGCCCGCAGCAGGCCTGAAAACGGCTATATGATTCGCTCGCTCCGCAGGATTCTCGGCTGATCTCGGGACGACCGGTCGGGCTCGTATTTCACGAGCCCGCGTTGGCCTCTTCGTGGCCCCAGCTCAATGGCTGGATCTGGGGCTGGAGGTGCTCCCGGACGAAACCGTCACTGGCCGCTTGGGCGAGGCCAGATACGCGAAGAGGTCTCGGACCTCCGTCGATGAGAACGCCTCGAGCTGGCCCTCCGGCATCATGGAAACCTCGGTCGTCTTGACCGCCTCGACATCCTCGCGGGGGAGCGTGATCCGCTCGGAGGCCGTCTGAATCACCAGGGCCGCTTCCGTCTGGTCCTTCACGATGCCCGCGACCAGACGGCCGTCGGTGGTGGCCACCGTGGTGAGGAGGTAATCCCGCCCCACGCTCGAGCTGGGATCGAGGACATTTTCCAGGATATAGTCGGGGTTGGCCCGATCCGAGCCGGTAAGATCCGGCCCGACGTCCCCCCCCTGGCCGTAAAGCCTGTGGCACGATCCACAGGTCCGCGCGAAAAGCGCCCGCCCACGCTCAAGATCTGGGGTTGGGGCGTCATTCGCGGCCAGGATCGCCTTGTATTTGGCGACCAGCGCGACCTTATCGCGCGCCGTCGGACGAAGGGTGCCCCAGACGCGGCCCAGTTCGCTGGAAAGATCCGCGTCGCCAAACGCCAGAATCTGCCGGGCAATGGTCGTGCTCAGGTCGCGCCTGGAGACACTCCCCTTCCCCACCGCCTCGAGCAAGGCCCGCGCCCCATCAGGCCGGCTCGCCAACGTGGCGACGGCGTCGTCACGCTCAAGGGGTGAGAGCGTGGAGTATCGGGCCAGAATCGCCGCGGCCGCGCCCGGATCCTTATAAGCCGCCAATCCTCGCAAGGCCGCCGCTCGCAGGGATGCCTCGTCAAGCAAGCCGATCAGCGTGGGCGCGAGGCCGACGACCCGACGATCCACCAGGTTTTGCAGCGCGTAGAGCCTCGATTCGGCCGGTGCCCCCTTGTCCGAGACGACCGCCCGCAGACCCGCCTCCGCCCGCGGGTCGCCGAGCACCAGCCCGAGCGCCGCCGCACGCGCCCGCACACCCGCGCCGGCGTCTCGCGAGATCTCCTCGAACGCCAGCGGCCAATCGGCCGGCGCATCCACGCGCTTACGCCCCGCCAGCCCCTCCAGAATCCCTTCCAGGACGCTCAATCGCATCACATCCGTCGCGCCCGACCCCGATCGCAGCACCGGCAGCACCCGCGCCAGCCCCGGCCCCTCACCGGCGGCGATCAGCCGCCGCGCGATCAAGCGACACAAGAGCAGGCTCGTCCGCGGCGTGATCAAACCCGCCGCCCGCCCAGGATCCCGCGCGACCAGGGGCTCAAGACCATACCAAATGAGCATCACATGATTTTCCGAAGTCAGCGTGCCCGTTTCCTTCGCGAGCGACTCGGCCAGGGGCCGGCGGATTTCGAGCGGGACCCGCCCCAAGGCCGACGCCAGGGCGAGCCGAGTCACCGGCGCGGGCCCAGGTGATTTCGACCCCGCGAACTCAACCAACCGCTCGACCCCACGCGCCGAGGGCGACCCATCGTCGACCAACAGCCGCACGCCCCACGCCTGGACCTCCGCGCTCGCGTCGTCCAGAAGCGCCAACAGCCCCGCCTCGTCCAGCCCGCCAATCGCATGAAGAGCCCAGATCGCCCGCAGCCGGATCGGCGTCTCGCGCTGGGAATCAAGAAGCGCCCTCAAACCCCGCCGCGCGGCCGTGAGGTCCTTTCCACTCGCCCCCCGCTCCTGAAGCAACCGCCGCGCGGTCCTCGCGTACCATTCATTGCGGTGCTCTTGCAGCCTGACCAGGGCCAGGTCGTCCTGGGCGCTGAGATCCACGGGTTGATGATGAATCGTCCCATGAACAATCTTATAGATCCGCCCGTTCTCGCGGTGCGCTCCGTCGGCGTCGTTCTCGTGGCATTCACCTTGGTCGGACCAATCGGTCAGATAAACGCCGCCATCCGGCCCGTACTTGAGCTCGAGCCCGCGAAACCAGGGGTCGGCGGCTTGCAGGAAGTCGGGGTTATGCCTGGCGACGATCTCGCCCGTGGAGGGGTCGCGTTCCAGGCGGTCGTTGTTCACGCGCCTGCCGTGGATATTGCAGGTGAAGAGGGTTCCCCGATAGCGATCGGGCCAGTTGTCGCCCTGGTAGATCATGGCCCCGACATGGGCGTGCCCGCCCCCCAATCGGCCGTGCTCGCCCTTGCCCTCGCGCGAATCGGTCCAGCGCCCGCCGGCCCAGTGCAGATGATCAGCGCATGTCGTCATGAGCTTGTATGCGTATGGGTTTAAGTCGTTGCCGTACATTCGTTCGAAACGCGCTCCGGGAATCACGTGAAAGAGGTGGGCGATGACGCAGTTGGTGATGAACGCCTCGCCCATCTGGTCGAAATCGAGCCCCCAGGGATTGGTCGTGCCGTGGGCGACGGCCTCGAAGACACCGCGAGTCGGGTGGTATCGCCAGACGCCGCAATTGATGGGGGTACGCTGGGCGTCGGGAGTGCCCGGCTTGCCAACCCGCGAGTTCGAGAGAATGCCGTTGAGACCCCAAAGCCAGCCGTCGGGCCCCCACTTGAGGCCGTTAAAGAGGTTATGCTGGGCCTTTTCGTCCCAGCCATCGAGCGCGACCTCGGCGGGGCCATCGGGGCGGTCGTCGCCATCGCGGTCGGGAATGAAGAGCAAGTTCGGCGTCGCGCAGATCCAGACTCCGCCAAAGCCAAGCTCGATCCCCGTGTAGTTCGTCCCCTTGTCCCAGAAGACCGTCCGGCGGTCGAATCGGCCGTCGCCATCGACGTCCTCAAGGATCAGAATCCGGTCTTTCCCCCCCACTCCCCCACGCCAAAGCGGATAGGCCGTGTTCTCAACGACCCAGAGCCGGCCCCGTGCGTCGATCGTCATGGCGATCGGCTGCACGACGTCGGGCTCGGCCGCGAAGACACTGGCCGTGAAGCCTGGCGGCAGCGTCATCCGCCGCGCGGCCACGGCAGGCACAAGCGGCCCATGGGAAGGTTCCTCGGCCCTGCCGAACGTCGTCAGCAAAAGCGCCATCGCCGCGCCCAGAAACCCACGCGCCTGGAACAGGGCCGCGAGGGTGCGTCTCATCGTGGTCGTCATTCGTCCCGGCTCCCGTTTTCGCATCAAGGTCGATTACTCCAAAGGTCGATTGTAGCGAGACGGACGACTCTCGTGACCCCGAGTCAGCCATGGTCGAGCCTGCAAGCCGGAGGCGGCGAGGCACGGCCCTCCTTGATCCCGACCTGGAAAACTCGACGATTCCTCGTCTCGGGTGTAGAGTCCGCGACCTGGGGCGGTGACGCGAGCCAAAACCGATGTCCCTCGCCGAGGCGTGCCATGGCGGCCAAGATTCGAGACCAGCAAAGCCCGAAGATCAAAGCTGAGAAACCTCGCAACCAGCGGCCACGCTGGGAAGTCCAATCGCAAGCTCCACCACCGATCCTGATCTCCGCGGATGCTGACCTCAACGCCGCCGCCGCGCTGGGACTGCCGGCCGAAGATCCAAACGCACATCCGTGACCAGGGGCTGTCAGCGCTCGAGAAGTGCCCACGAGAATCCGAAAACTTTCTCCTTGACATCCCCGCCTCCGCCAGGACAAGCTATCGCTCATTGATTCCAGAAACAATGCAATGACTCGCGGACCAACTCAGGCACTATCACCTTGAGCGGCCAAAGTCATGAAACTCCCTTGCCTTGCCTTGCCTTGCCTTGCCTTGACGATCTTCTTGGGCGGGTGTTCGTCGTCAAGCGGCGATTCGGAGGATGAGGCCCTTTTGGTCGATCGCGCGACCGGGGCTGTTTCCAACGCGACG